>USCU01000169.1 GCA_900553335.1 uncultured Ruminococcus sp.
CAGGTAAGCCACTACCGGTTTGTCTCCCACATTGCCGTAATAGGTACGGCTCGGTGCCAGTTCGTTTCCTTCTTCATCATATCTCTCATCTTCCGGCAAAACCGTTTCGATAGTAAATTTATAATCATAAAGCTTGAAGATATACCTATCGTTCTCAAGAGGCTTGAGCGAGGCCATTAAAGTTCTTTTAATTTTAACGGGATTATACCAAAATATAAATATTGCCGCCAGACATATAACAAGTCCGAGCCAATATATTGCATTATCAGGTCTGTAAACGAGCCGAACCGAGAATATCACAGCTATAAGCGCAAAGACTATAGTTTTTATAATGTTTTGCTTATAAACATATCTTTTCTGAAAAGCCGTAAATGCTTCTCCTTCTTCAGTGTTTTTAACGTCATACTCAACGATAGCCAAAGCATGTTCCTCACGGTCAAGCATTTCCTTAGCCTCGTTTTCAATGTTCATCATTTCCTTAGAAATTTTTTTAATGTTATCTTTCATAAAATAAAACCTTTTTAATCTTAAATTGTTTGTTGCTGACAACTAAATATCGAGGTCCTTTGCATACTGAGCATTTCTTTCGATAAACTCTCTTCTCGGCGCAACGTTATCCCCCATTAATATAGTGAATGTTTCGTCAGCTTTTGCTGCATCGTCAAGAGTAATTTTAACCATCGTTCTTCTTTCCGGATCCATAGTTGTTTCCCAAAGCTGTTCAGGATCCATTTCTCCTAAACCTTTGTATCGCTGAACATCAACCTTAAGGTTGTTTTCTCCCGAAAGCTCTTTGATATAGCTATCTCTCTCTTCGTCGGAAAACGCATATCTTACCTGCTTTCCGCGGTAAACCTTAAAGAGCGGGGGCTGTGCTATATAAATATGTCCCTCTCTTATAAGCTCGGGCATATATCGGAAAAAGAATGTCAGCAAAAGAGTTCTGATATGAGATCCGTCAACGTCGGCATCTGCCATAATTATAATTTTTCCGTATCTTAATCTTGTTATATCGAAATCCTCGCCGATGCTTGTTCCGAGAGCAGTTACAACAGGCATAAGCTTTTCATTTCCGTAAACCTTATCAATTCTTGCCTTTTCAACGTTAAGCATCTTTCCCCAAAGAGGTAAAATTGCCTGATAGCGCCTGTCACGTCCCTCTTTAGCCGAGCCTCCCGCAGAATCTCCCTCAACAATATATATTTCTGTTCGATCAATTCCCGATTCGCTGCAATCCGCAAGCTTTCCCGGAAGCTGAGCCGATTCAAGAGCAGATTTTCTCTTTGTTAAATCTCTAGCTCTTTTAGCAGCTTCTCTCGCCTTTTGAGCAAGCATAGCCTTATCAAAAATCAGTCTTGCAACGCTTGGATTTTCTTCAAGATAGTTCATAAACTTTTCGGTTACTATCTTATCAACCAAAGGTCTTACCTCAGGATTTCCAAGCCTTCCTTTTGTCTGTCCCTCAAACTCACAATTTGTAAGCTTTACGGAAATAATTGCCGTTAAGCCTTCTCTTACGTCCTCACCGCTGAAAACCGAACCATCCTTTAAAAGTCCAAACTTTTTGCCGTAGCTGTTTAAAACTTTTTTAAGAGCGTTCTTAAATCCGTCCTCATGAGAACCGCCGTCGATAGTGTGAATGTTGTTTGCAAACGACATAATTGTTTCTTTATCGTCAGTATTATACTGAAAAGCGATTTCAGCGAAGCTGTCGCCGTCTGAGCCGTTAAAATAGATAACATCGTCAAACAACGAGCTTTGTCCTCTTACTTTGTGAATATGTTCAACAAATTGTCTTATACCGCCTTCATAATGAAGAGTTTCAGATAAAACCTCGTTTTCATCACGAAGATCGGAGAAAACTATTTTTACTCCTGCATTTAAAAATGCCTGCTCTCTTAATCTTCTAAGTAAAATATCATATTTATAAACTGTTGTCGTTTCAAAAATAAGCGGATCAGCTTTAAACTTTATCGTAGAACCTGTTCTGTCAGTTTTTCCGATAACCTTTATTTCCTCACTGTAGCTTCCTCTGTCAAAACGCTGAAAATGAACGTTTTCTCCGTCATAAACGGTAAGCTCGAGCCACTCAGAAAGAGCGTTTACTACGCTGGCTCCGACTCCGTGAAGTCCTCCTGCAACCTTATATCCGCCGCCGCCGAATTTTCCTCCGGCATGAAGCACAGTAAACACTACCGTTGCCGCAGAAATCTTCTCCTTAGGATGAATTCCCGTTGGAATACCACGTCCGTTATCCGATACTTCAATAATATCTCCCGGCAAAATGTTTACCTTTATCTCCGTACAGTATCCTGCAAGAGCTTCGTCAATAGCATTGTCTACTATTTCATAAACGAGATGATGAAGGCCTTTTTCGCCTGTTGACCCGATATACATTCCCGGTCTTTTTCTTACAGCTTCAAGTCCTTCTAAAACCTGAATCTGATTTTCATCATAGTTGTTAGATTCGTCGATCTTAGAAATGTTTTCGAGATCTATTTCCTTGTTTTCGTCCAAAAGTCTGCCCTTCCTTTCATAACTTAAATAAAGCTATTCTATATAACTAAATTAAGAATGCCCCGCCCCTATAGACGATAAGCTTCACTTAATGTTTTCAATAGAGAATACAATCCCCGCTGAAAATGTTAAATAACAGGGCTATGCCCCTTATTTAATTGATTTTATTCTTTTAATGAGCGTCGCTGCTGAAATCGGTGAAATATAAACCGTTTCGTTTAAATTCTCATCAAGACAAACAACAAAGCTTTTCGGCATATCATAAGAAACATAGTTTACTCTTTTCTGATTGCCAGCCTTGTTCAAAAAATCCTTTGTATGCTTTGAAACGCTTGTTTTTTCAATATCGAAAATTCCGATAATGTCACTTGTACATATTATCTTTTCATTTCCAATATGTAAAAACATAAACTTAAATCCTCTGTGTTTCTTTAATTTTTCAAATATTTGCTTTATTATAGGACATCTATCAAACCTTAATAAAAATATTAAAATTGTTTTTTATTTTAATATTTTTCCGCTGCTTATGTAAAAAACATTATGCTTATAGGCTTTATCTATCTGTCCGGCTTCACAGCAGGTTATAAACACCTGCATATTTTTAATTTTTGAAAAAATGAAATTCTGTCTGCTCTTATCAAGCTCCGATAAAACATCGTCAAGAAGTATTACCGGACTGTCATGAAGCTCTTCTCCTAGAATGTAAGCCTGTGAAAGCTTTAATATAAGTGCAACAGACCGATTCTGTCCCTGAGAACCATATTCCCTTGAAGGAAGACCGTTTATTTCAGTTATAAGATCATCTCGGTGAATACCCATTTGAGTATATCCAAGCCGTATATC
>USCU01000170.1 GCA_900553335.1 uncultured Ruminococcus sp.
GTGTTATTGATTTATTAAATCAATGTCTTTATTATCTAAATTGATAAGCTTTCCGACAAGCCCCAAGCGGTGAGGAGGATCTTCTTTAGACCATATCGTTCTGCAAATGATTTTTGTGTCATGCCATTCACCGTTAAAATTAATCTTGCAGATACACTCTATGTTCGGATTCACCTGAGTTGTGTTGTAAAACTCTTTTAACAGCATAATGAAGTCGTCATCGCTGATAAGCGAGCGCAGCTTTTCATCTTTTTCGGGATTTACAATAACCTCCTGAAGATGCATATATTCTGCTCCGAATGGCGACAGTTTCAAAATGGACGGAGAGAATGTATAATCAAATAGAATTCCGTCTGCTATAGATGTAAAGAAATCAATTTTATCCTGCTCGTATGCAATCATATCCAGAGTGTTTTTAGTCGAAACAAGTTCATCGTAGCTAAGCATCTCATTAGCGGCATTTTTTATGTCATTCTCTTTGTTTTGAACAATCGAATCTCCTTTTAATTCATTGATTATATCTTTTGCTGCATCTTTAAGACACTGAATCAGTATCGGATTAAAAGTTCCGCACTCTCCGTTTAATATCATGTTCATAGCAGTTTCGTGTGAAAAAGCCTTTTTGTAAACACGTTCACTTGTAAGAGCGTCATAAACATCTGCTAAAGATACAATTTGTGCAGATATCGGGATCTCATCTCCTAAAAGTCCATCCGGATAACCCCGCCCGTCATATCTTTCATGATGCCATCTGCATATCTCATATGCCTTTTGAACTAACGGCTCATTTTTATAACAGGGTAAATCGTCAAGCATAGACGCACCTACGGTAGAGTGAGTTTTCATTATCTCAAATTCTTCATTTGTAAGTCTCCCGGGTTTATTAAGTATTTCATCGGGAACAGATATTTTTCCTATGTCATGCAAAGCCGATGCATTGATGATCAACGTTATATCCGAAGAGGAGAGATTATATTTATCTGTAAGCTGAACCAGTCTTTTTAATAGTATTTCGGTAAAGGTTTTAACGTGGATAATATGAAGTCCGCTTTCGCCGTTACGAAACTCCACTATATGACTTAAAATATTTATCATCAGACTGTTGTTCTTTTCTTTCTCGTAAATCTGCTCGGCAACCATTCCTGCAAGCCTTTTTTGTTTTGCATAGAGCATCAAAACATTAACTACTCGACGTCGCACTATAAAGGCGTCAAACGGTCGGGTTATAAAATCCGTAACACCCATACTATATGCCCGTTCAATATTAGGAGAAGATTTTTCCGCAGAAATCATTATGACCGGTATATCATCAATCCAATGCTTTTTATTCATAACCTTAAGGACTTCATAGCCATCCATAACAGGCATTACAATATCGAGCAATACCAAATCTATATTTATGCTGCTTTTTTGAAGTATAGCTACAGCCTCTGCACCGTCTGAGGCTTCAATGATTTGATATTTGCCGTCAAGCATTTCAGATAAAATATCACGATTCATCTCAGAATCGTCCACAATAAGTATCTGTTGTTTCTTTCGGGTATCCTCAATCATGGAATCGTTCTCCTTAGTTTTTTATGTATAATTGCAAACCGAACAAACATTGATTTCAAAGACGTATGATTAAAACAGGCGATTTTTTATGAGATTTATATTTCGCCGGTCACTGCTGATTGTTTAACATTATTTATTAATCAAAATTATTTTATCAATTTATATTTTAATTGTCAAGACATTTCACTTGAATTATATAATTCTCAGTCGGCGTTATGAATAAATGTAAAATCAATTGCTAAACGTTCAAACAACTCATCGGGACATGATGTTCAATCTCAATAATAAGATACTATGGTTCGAGTCATCAGATAAGAAACATATTTGTTTCACTTGCCTATTTAGCTTCGTATCAATCATCGTTTCTAAATTAACATCTGTATCATTCTCATTAAAAAGAATTATCTTGAATTAAAGTAAAAAACTGAGCCGGTAAACTGTGATTACTCACAAGTTCATCGGCTCTAAGGCTTATGCGCCTGACTCTTTGATAATGATTATTTGAAGATTGTTTGCTTCAATAAATATTTCCTTTTGCACTTCGGAAAGCAATGAGGATAATTTATAAAAACGGCATCTTTTCTAATTATGCACTGATTTTTCTGCCGAAAATAAGAAAGCGTATCCATTATGTTTATTTAAGATAGGTTACTATTTTTATTCTCCTACAAGCAATTCTCTCGGCGCAATTCTCTTTATTCTCAAGGAGAGCAGACAAACCGTTGCAAATGCAAACAGCACAAGTCCAATACCTGCAGCCACAATAAATCCGATAGGAACTGTGAAGGTGCATTTTACAATTCCGATACCGCTTAAAAACAATGCGGTCAATGGGTTAATAATCAGACTGCACAGAGTCAGTCCTACAACGGTAGAAACAATCATTGCCGGCATAAACGAAAGCGCAGTTTGCACAATCAGCTGACTCGCTGTAAATCCGAGTGCTTTCATAATTCCGTAATCACGAATCTTATTGTTAAGCATCGTACGCACCAACAGATACAATACAAAAATGATAATAATCGCTGAAAGTACAAGGATAACTATCACGATAATTGTCATTAGCGAAACATAAACACCGCCTGTGCTTTCCATTATTGATTGAATATTCACGGTCGTGTTCACACTGTCTGTAAATGTTTGCGCTGCTTCTGAATTGAATTCATCTATATCCGTTCCCCTAGAAAGATTGAGATAATAGCTTATATTCGTGAGTGTCCCTAAGCGTTCATAGCCTGCTCGTGTGAATAGGCAATCTCTGCCGAGATTGTTGGAAATCTGCGTAAAACCGCAAATTAAATACTTTTCGTGTTTACCGTTTGCTGTGATTTCTATTTCATCTCCGACCTTAAACGCATTTTCATTTGCATATTTTGCGGCAATTGCGATTTCGTTATCGTATTTCGGAAATCTTCCCTCAAACACGACACTTTGATTGTTTATCTTTGAAAAATCATCGCAAATCGTCGCCATAAGCTCTGCACCTCCTGTATGTGATACATTCAAAGAGGTATAAAGATAGATCTTTTCCACACGGCTATCTGTATTCATTGCGTACAAAAAATCATCTTCCGTTTCAGCCTGTACATTTATGCTGCTGTCCGCAGTTTCACCTACAATCAAATCTGCAAACGGCTGCATATCCATGATCACATTTTTTGTCATCAATCCCGAAAACACTACGACAAGAGAAATCACAAGCATTGTGATACAAACGGTTATATTGAGTTTTAGTCCTGAAAACGTGGTTTTTAACGCAAGTGCAAGGTTTAGAGG
>USCU01000171.1 GCA_900553335.1 uncultured Ruminococcus sp.
CTACACAGAGTAGATCGTCGGCAGCGTCAGATGTGTATAAGAGACAGGACTTTTATTTTAAAGTCGGGTTTTTTATTATTTTAAAGCACTTATATAAAGCACACTCTTAAGAGGCGAAAAGCAAGAATGATTGATAATTGACAATGAAAAATGGCTAATTAATTCGACATAATTTGACAAAAGGCACTCTAGCTTCTAATAGGTGTTTGTTCCATAGGGAGTACTGTCGACTTTGTCAAAATGCTCACATAAAAATAACCGTCTTAGCATCATAAAACCTAAGACGGTTATTTGTTTAACGGTTAATAGTTGTTTGATTTAAGCTCGAAATAAGCCTTAGGATGTGCACAAACAGGACACACTTCAGGCGCTTTTGCGCCGATTACTATATGTCCACAGTTGCGGCAAACCCAAATCGCTTCTCCATCCCTTGAGAAAACAAGGCCGCCCTCAATATTTGCCAAAAGCTTCTTGTATCGCTCTTCGTGTTCTTTTTCGATGTTTCCAACCATTTCAAAAAGAGCAGCGATATTTGCGAAACCCTCTTCCTTAGCTTCCTTCGCAAAAGTAGCGTACATATCTGTCCACTCGTAGTTTTCGCCGGCAGCAGCGTCTGCAAGGTTGTCTGTTGTAGTAGGGATTTCTCCGTCATGCAAAAGCTTAAACCAGATTTTAGCGTGCTCCTTTTCATTTGCAGCTGTTTCTTCAAAAATAGCGGCGATCTGCTGATAACCTTCTTTTTTTGCTTTGCTTGCATAGTAGGTGTATTTGTTCCTCGCCTGAGATTCCCCAGCAAATGCAGCCATAAGATTGGCTTCTGTTTTCGTTCCTTTTAATTCTTTCATAGTTTATCCTCCTTTAAGTATTCAGGATACAGTCCTGAATATACTATACTTGAAATTGGGTATGATAATCTGTCATACCGTAGATAAGGCTTTGAGATGAATATATTATCAAAGCAATTTGTCCGTAGTTATCTTTGGATATTTTACAAATAATATGCAATTAATGCAAAATTAAATCAGCATATTCAAAGCTTATTATTTTCTTAAGCTCATTCGGTGAAAGCTCAACCTGATAACCGATCTTGCCTGCGCTGAAAATTATATTATCTATTTTCTCTGCACGTTGATGAACGGTCAGCTTAAAGCATTTTTTCATTCCTATAGGCGAACAACCGCCGTGAACATATCCGGTCACTTTTAAAAGATCCTTTTGCGGTATCATTTCAAGAGCCTTTTCGTTTACTGCCTTTGCAGCTTTCTTTAAGTCAAGCTCACAGCTAACAGGGATCATAAAAACATAATACTCTCGGCTTTTGGCTTGAGTCACAAGGGTTTTAAACACTTTGTTTGGATCTTGACCTAGATACATTGCAACATCTTTTCCCGAAACGGCGCTGCTTTTTGAATAATCATATGTTTTATAGATTATTTTTGCTGAATCGAGAATTCTCATAACATTAGTTTTTACTGCCACTTGATTTCTCCGTTTTAAATTAAACCATAAGTTCGCAGATTTTATTTGAGAAGTCAAGCGGGTTTTCTATTTCTATTCCTTCAATCAAAAGCGCCTGATTATATAAAAGCTCTGTATAAACATCAAGCCTATCCTTGTCGCTTTCAAAAAGGGATTTAAGTTTCTCAAAAATCGGGTGATTCGGATTTATTTCAAGTGCTTTTTGACTTTTTATATTTCCGTCTGCATTAGGCATAGAGCCAAGTACCTTTTCCATTTCAAGCGACACTTCTCCGTCTGCTGTAAGGCAAACAGGGTGTGTTTTAAGCTTGTTTGAAAGGCGAACGCTCGTAACCTTATCTCCGAGTGAATTTTTCATATGCTCAAACATATCCTTGGAGCTTTCTTGTTCTTTCTTTACCTCTTCCTTTTCGGTTTCGGTTGAAAGGTCAAGATCGCTTGCACTTATGGACTTGAATTCCTTTTCTTTGTAATTTCCGAGCATCTTGATCGCAAACTCATCTACGTCATCCGTGAAGTACAACAGCTCGTATCCTCTGTCCTTAACTGCCTCCGCCTGTGGGAGCATATTGATTCTCGCAGTGCTTTCTCCGCAAGCGTAATAGATATATTTTTGATCTTCTGCCATCCTTGAAACATATTCGGAAAGAGTAACAGGCTTGTTTTCAAAGCTTGATGTGAACATTAATAGCTCTTCAAGTGCATCTTTTGCAGCTCCGAACGACTGATAGATTCCAAACTTCAGCTGAAGCCCGAATTCTTTGTAGAACTTCTCGTAATCCGCACGCTTGTTCTTAAGCATTTTTGCCAGCTCATTCTTTATTGACTTTTCAATGTTCTTAGCAATGATTTTGAGCTGCCTGTCGTGCTGGAGCATTTCTCTTGATATGTTAAGAGAAAGATCCTCTGAATCTACAAGGCCTTTTACAAAGCTGAAATAATCCGGTAAAAGGTCGGAGCAGTTTTCCATTATCATTACTCCGCTTGAATAAAGCTGAAGTCCCTTCTCGTAGTTTTTTGAATAGTAGTTGTACGGCGCTTTTGAAGGGATGAATAAAAGTGCGTCGTAGGTTGCAACTCCTTCGTTTTTTGAATGAATGTGGGATATTGGCGGCTGATAATCCATAAACTTGTCCGAATAAAACGAATTGTAATCCTCGTCTTTAAGCTCAGATTTATTCTTTTTCCAAATCGGCACCATACTGTTTAGAGTTTTAATCTCTTTTGTATAGGTCGTTTCTTTGCCTTCTTCAAAATGAGGAACTTCTACTTCCATTTTGATAGGGAAACGAATGTAATCGGAATACTTTTTGATAAGAGCTTCAATTTTATATCTTTCGATATATTCATCGTAGTTCTCTTCTTCGGTATTGTCCTTTATTTTAAGAGTAATAACAGTTCCGACAGAGTCCTTCTCGCATTCACCGATCGTGTATCCTGAAACTCCCTCAGACTTCCAAACAAAAGCTGTATCGCTGCCGAAAGCTTTGCTCTTTACCTCGACCTCTTTTGCAACCATAAACGCCGAATAAAATCCTACTCCGAACTGACCTATAATATCCACGTCATCAGAAAGCTTGTTTTCAGATTTAAAGGATAGAGAACCGCTTTTTGCGATTGTACCTAAGTTATTTTCAAGCTCTTCTTTGGTCATTCCGATACCATTATCTTTTATAGTAAGAGTGCGGTTTTCTTTATCAGCTTCGATGAATATCTCAAAATCGTCTTTTTTAAGCTCAACAGAAGAATCGGTAAGAGATTTAAAATAAAGTTTATCTATAGCATCGCTTGCATTAGAAATAAGCTCTCTTAAAAAAATCTCTTTGTGTGTGTAAATAGAGT
>USCU01000172.1 GCA_900553335.1 uncultured Ruminococcus sp.
CACAGAGTAGATCGTCGGCAGCGTCAGATGTGTATAAGAGACAGACTCAATCCAACCTTAAAAATTTCTTCTACAGGAAATGTAATCTTAACCAATCCTATCTCAACAAATTCTCCGCATAACTTCTTAAATTCCCGCAGTATTAAATCACTTGCCCTAAAAAAAGCCTCGTCATTATCTTCACCTGTAAGTGCTATCGTACAATGAGGCACCCAACTGTTTGGACAATACCACTCCCAACCAGTTGTGTCGAAGTTTTTCAGACTTTCATGCAATTCTCTTTGAAATTGATACATGCTACTATTCATTACAGGTGATACAAAAATCGTTTTAGTGTCGTTAAACATTCCCACCGAACCGATATAAGCAGGCATTACTTTATGATTCATTGCAAAATCATTCAGCTTTTCAATACAACAAACTTCATCAACATCATTAAAACACGCTAATGTAAGATGCGGTCTTGTTTTCCATTTTAAAAACTTTGTACTGATTCGTTCATTAGCAACTTTTTTTGCCAAGTCAAAAAGCTTATTTTCTGTTTCTTTATCATAGTACAGTTCTATTGCATACTTCATTTTATTCACCTCAGAAAATATAACTTATATCTATAACCCTGAACCTATATAATATTTCATTTATTATGCGCTAAACGTTTAACTGTGTCTGTATTTATCTCACTTCAAATACTCATCAATTATATATTTAGGGCGCTGTTTTGTTTCAAGATAAATTTTGCCGATGTATTCGCCGATTACTCCTATCGCCAAAAGCTGTAGTCCTCCTATTGCCCATATTGATACAATAGTTGAAGTCCAGCCGGTAACGGTAGCTCCCATAAAATGGCGTATCAAAAAGTAAATGAGCATTATTATACTTATTCCAAATATGAACACTCCCAATAATGTTATGAATCTTATCGGCTTTACTGACAGCGAAGTTACTCCCTCAGCTGCTAATGCTATCATCTTTTTCAGTGGATACTTTGACTCCCCTGCAAGACGTTCTCCTCTTTTGTAATATACCTCACCTGTCTTATATCCTATCATCGGTACAAGTCCTCTTAAAAACAGGTTTACCTCTTTAAACTCCTCAAGTCCGTCAAGCGCTCTCTTTGACATAAGCCTGTAATCTGCGTGATTGTATTTTATCTCCGCTCCCATTATTTTCAGAAATTTATAAAATCCTTGTGCCGTTGCTCTCTTAAACCCTGAATCGGTTTCCCTGTTATCTCTCACACCGTATACTATATCACAGCCTTCGTAATACTTTTCAAGCATTTCATCAATCGCATTTATATCGTCCTGCAAATCAGCGTCCAGAGATATTGTTACATCGCAATCTTCCTTGACTGTCATAAGTCCGCCTAAAAGTGCATTCTGATGTCCTCTGTTCCTTGATAGCTTTACTCCTGAAAACAGGTTGTCCTTTTCATGAAGCTCACAAATCATTTCCCATGTTTTATCCTTTGAGCCGTCGTTTACAAAAACTATTTTGCTTTCATCTGATATTTTTCCGACTTCTATCAGTGATGTCATTTTTTCTTTTAGTTTTTCTGATGTATCTAATAAAACCTCTTCCTCATTGTAGCATGGGATAACTAGGTATAGTACTGCAGGTATCACATGGATTCCTCCTTAATAATATTCTACAGAATAGTATACCACCAAAATAGTAGCAAGTCAATTATTTATATATGTATAGTTTAGCTTTGATATAAGAAAAAGCCCGCCTTAAAGTGCATTTCTAAAATAATTAAAGTGAATTAATTCTTTTTATGTAAATTCTTTTCATCAGGAAATAAGCTACCACTACTGTTACGACTTCTGCAAATAAGAATGTAAACCAAATAACAAAGGATAGATCTTTGTTTCCTTTTGCCACAAGCGCTAGAAGATACGCCGGCGGAACTACCAAAACAAGCTGTCTTAATACAGAAACAATAAGGGATTCCAATCCGCCCATTACAGCTTGAAAAACGCCTTGCAAAGCTATATTAATACCTGCAAAGACAAAGCTTAAAGATATTATTCTCATAGCGCTTATCAGATAGTCTTCAGTTACGCCTGATAAACCGAACAGCGATGAAAACGAATCAGCAAAGATTTCAATCGCAGCAGTTCCTAAAAGCATAATAATGATAGTATAAAGCAAGCCAAATTTAATTCCTTCGTTAATCCTCTTTTTACTTCTCATTCCAAAATTAAAGGCAACAATAGGAGTTATTGCATCTCTTACACCGAATGCTGCAAAAAGAATAAACTGCTGAACCTTATAATACAAACCATATGCAGTTACCATTGCTTCATTTACGGATACCAAAATGACGTTAAGCGCATATGTCATTACGGACATAAGAGCCTGTGCAATAATTGCAGGCAAGCCTATCATATAGATTTGCTTGATTATCTTTGAAGAAGGTGTGAAGTATTTTAGCTTGTTTGAAATTTCTTTATTAAATTTCAAATGAAAAATAAGAGCTGTTAAAAATGAAACGCACTGTCCGATTACAGTAGCATATGCCGCACCGCTTACTCCAAGTTCCGGACAACCCAGCCAGCCGTAAATCATTATAGGATCAAGCACGATATTTGTTACAGCACCCAAAATCTGAGCAATAGTAGAGAAAATCGACTTTCCTGCAGCTTGCAGAAGTTTTTCAAATATTGAGAAAAAAATCATTCCGAAAGAAATAACACAGCAAATTCTAAGATATGTGCAAGCCATTGCTACGATTACAGAATTTTTCGACTGAGTTGAAATATAAGCTTCTACTCCGAATAAACCGAACAACAAAAATATAATATATATTATTACCGACAGGAAAATTGCGTTTCCTGCTGTCCTACTTGCACTTTCATAGTTCTTCTCACCTAAACATTTTGAAATCAGAGCATTAGCGCCGACTCCTGTTCCTATTCCAATAGCAACAATCAGCATTTGGATAGGAAATGCCAAAGTGAGAGCATTTAAAGCTCCTTCACCTTTATCCATGTTGGATACGAATGCGCTGTCTACAATATTGTAAAAAGCCTGCAAAACCATTGATAAAATCATAGGTATTGACATTTTAAGCATAACTTTTGAAACACACTCGGTTCCCATTTTGTTTGTACTTTCAGTTTTTTCCATTATTTGTTTCTCCTTATCTGAGGACAAACAAAAAGCGTAAGTCCTCGTAATATGTCTGGACTTACGCTTTTTTGCTACTCGACTATAAAAATTGTATCAAAAAAACAAAAAAATTTCAAAGGCGTTTTTATACAAAATTAAGTTTTTATAATTTTAAAATTTTATTTAATTCACTCA
>USCU01000173.1 GCA_900553335.1 uncultured Ruminococcus sp.
GTATAGTACATAAAAAATCATTCCTCAGCTATTGAAATATTTTAAATTTTGTGTTATTCTTAATTTATATGAGTTTTCAAATAATTGACAAAAGGAGGGGCCTCAGGTAATATGTCAGAAAACAGACCT
Source organism: uncultured Ruminococcus sp. (assembly GCA_900553335.1). Classification (GTDB taxonomy): domain Bacteria; phylum Bacillota; class Clostridia; order Oscillospirales; family Ruminococcaceae; genus UMGS1601. The sequence goes on from USCU01000173.1 coordinate 130, forward strand.
CTTGCTTTATGTTTTTCAGGTCACAGGCCCGAAAAGCTTCCGGGAAAAGGAAGGGACAGTGATCCTGGATTTTGTCATTTATTGAGTATTTTATATATGGAGATAAACAATGCTTTAAAAAACGGATATACTGTTTTTTATTCGGGAATGGCGAGAGGAATTGACCTCTGGGCGGCAAAGTTTATTATAGAACAGCGCCGAACGCACCCCGAAATACAGCTTATATGCGTTATTCCCTATAAAAGTCAGAGTACTAGCTTCAAAGGAACGGATAAATGGGATTACTCGTTTGTTTTAAATCAGGCAGATGAAGTTATCTGTCTTAGCGATGAATACACCAAGGACTGTTTAAGAAAACGAAACGAATATATGGTGAACCATTCTGATAAGCTTATCGCCGTCATGTCAAATCCGAGAAGCGGAACAGGCATGACGATAAATATGGCGAGAAGAAAGGGAATAGATATAAAGATAATAGACATAAACAGTCTTTCTCCGTTATTTGAATTCAGTTAATAGTTTACACCGAAATTGAAAAAGTTTCAAGCCTTTTTTGATTTTAACTAAAACTTAAATTATGGATACTTATCTTAAAACCCGAAAGGACTTAGATTTATGGCAAAGGATAATATCAAAAAGAAAAGAAAAAAAACACAGGCGCCTATTGCGCTCGTTTATTTTATAACGCTTGTAGCAGTGCTTCTCGTAATCGGCGGAATATCTATGTTTGTGATGACGAAGTATGTGCTTGTCGATGACAGCTCGTCTGTTTTGACAGAGGAGGACCCCACTCCGACAAAGAAGGATAATGCAACAAAGCTTTATCTTCTCGTAAATGACAGAGGAGAGCTTGAGATGACTATGGTCGAAAGGGTTTTGCCAAAGTCTGCTAAGATAGTGCTTTTGCCTGTTTCGGAGAAAACGCTTGCAGAGGGAACTCAGAAAACGCTTGCTGATATTTATAAAGCAGTTGGCTCTCAGGGTGTTAAATCGGAGATCGAAACGCTTCTCGGAACGGAGATGAATAACTATATAGTTTTAAATCATGAGAATTTTGAAAATCTTATAGACAACCTTGCATCAATATCCTACACCATACCGGAGAATATGTACTATATAGATGAGAACTCTGATGATATTGTGAATTATGAACTGGGACAAGAGCTTACGCTGTTCGGAGCTGAGTTAAGACCGCTTTTGACGTATCCCGAATATGAAAACGGACCGGGAGAAAACACAAAGGTATGCGGTGAACTTATATCGAGCGTTATAAATCAGGGGCTTAAAACCTCTCTTACTGTTCAAAACTTAAGCGCTACCTTCAGTGCAATGGTTAAAGGTTCGGACGACAAAGACTTTTCACTAAATGATTTTACAGAGAAGACTCAAAGCAACATACAGTACATTATTGATAATTCAAACGATCCTGCAAATTATATTACTGCAACGGGATCGTGGAACGCTGAGGGAACGGCGTTTACTGTTGACGAAAGCTTTAAAGAACAGCTTAAAACGCTTTTTGAGCTTTAACATTGAAAATAAGGGATGAAATAAAATATGAAGCTAATGGTGCTCATTTTAAACAGAACCGAAAGGCTAGACATGCTTTTGGAGGGATTTTCTGCAGCAGGTATCGGGGGAGCTACGATAATCGAGTCCTCGGGACTTGCGCAAACCCTAAACCGTATTGGCTCGTCGATACTTACTTCGGCGATCAAGGATATACTGGGAGCGTCTGCTGATGACGATAACAGAACTATATTGTCTGTGATCAAGGACGATCAGCTTGAAACGGTGAGAAAGGTCGTTTACGCAACGGTTGGGGATTTATCTTTACCGAACACAGGAATACTATTTACAGTTCCGATAGATTTTGCAGAAGGAATACCGAGGGTTTAATGCATAATTATAGGGACAATTGACATTTACAATGGATAATTAAATTTTGCAGCATATATACAAAATGCGAAAGGAGAATAGTATGAACAATACAGAAAAGACAATGGAAAAAATAGTGATTCTTTGTAAAAACAGAGGTTTTATTTTTCCGGGAAGCGAAATTTACGGAGGACTTGCAAACACATGGGATTACGGCCCTCTCGGCGCACGTCTTAAAAACAATGTAAAGGATACATGGAGAAAAAGATTTATTCAGGAGCGTCCGAACAGCTATGAAGTAGATGCAGATATTCTTATGAACCCAAGAGTTTGGGAAGCAAGCGGACACGTTACAAGCTTTTCAGATCCGCTTTTGGATTGTAAGGAATGTAAAATGCGTCACAGAGCAGATAATCTTATAGATGACTTTGATCCTGACGCTCATGCAGACGGTATGACAAAGGAAGAGATGTTTGAGTACATAAAGGCTCATTCTATTCCCTGCCCTCATTGCGGAAAACATAATTTCACCGATATAAGAGAGTTTAACCTCATGTTCCAGACATTTAGGGGAGTTACAAACGACTCTAAGAGCGTAATTTATCTTCGTCCCGAAAATGCACAGGGAGAATACGTAAACTTCTTAAATGTACAGCGCACTATGCGTGCGAAGCTTCCGTTTTCTATAGGACAGATTGGAAAGGCTTTCAGAAATGAGATTACTCCAGGTAACTTTACATTCAGAACAATTGAGTTTGAGCAGATGGAGTTTCAGACCTTCTGTAAAGAGGGCGATGACACAGAGCTTTACGATTACTTTAAGCAGTACGGAATGGAATATTACAAGGATCTCGGTATTGCGCCTGAGCATTTGCGTTTCCATGATCACGAAAAGCTTGCTCATTACGCAAAGGCAGCCTGCGACATCGAATTTCTGTTCCCGTTCGGCTGGGGTGAGATAAACGGAACTCACAACAGAACTAATTTTGACCTTACACGCCATCAGGAATTCAGCGGTACAAAGCAGGAATATCTTGATCCGGAAACAAATGAGAAGTTTATTCCGTTTATTATCGAGTCAACATACGGACTTGACAGAACAGTTTTGGCGCTTCTTTGTGAGGCTTATGACGAAGAGGTTATTGATGCGGAGAAAAATGACACAAGAGTTGTGCTTCATTTAAGTCCTGTGGTAGCTCCTTATAAAGCTGCGGTTTTACCGCTTTCAAAGAAGCTTTCGGACGGAGCTTGTGAGCTTCATAAAAAGCTTTCAAAGTCGTTCATGGTTGATTTTGACG
>USCU01000174.1 GCA_900553335.1 uncultured Ruminococcus sp.
GCCGATTTTCTCTCAAGGTGTCGCTGCGTCGGCACATGTCCGCCTACGCGACAATGTTTTAAAAGTGTGCTTTTTCGCCAGACTGAAGCCGCATGGAAATTTATTTTTCCTGTGGCTTTTCTGTATTTTCTGTAATAATCTCGTTAAATGCGTAATTTAAGCATTGAATTATAATTTGGTTTAGTGACAGATTATTTATACAAGCTATCCTATCGAGCTTTTCCACCAGTTCTTTAGGCAGTCTGAATGTTTTGCTGACAGTTTTAGGCTTTCCCTGTATTTTTAACATTTGCCATACGCTCCTTGCATTACTGTTTCAAGTAAAATTTATTGCCAAGAATCAAGTTCTAACGATACTTGTTCATGTGATAATTCTGACGGTATTATTGCTTGCTTAATATTTTAGAAAACTTAGTCATTATATAATACCCTTTGTTATATTATAATACGTTTTTATACAATTGTCTATTGCATTTTTAAATATTTGTCAATTTATTTATAATTTTTGTGCCGGATAATCAAAATGTTCTAAAAGATAACATTGATATTAAAGGCGGTTTTAATTGATTCTGTATTTAGCATTCTTGATTTTTTGGATTTTTGTATCTGAGCTTTTGAACCTCTAGTTTATCCGGACAGTCGATATTTGTTTTCGGCTGTTTTTGCTGTCAGAGCATTTTTGAAAATAATTTAGAAAAACACTTTAAAAATCTTTTGAAATATGCTATAATATTTCGTATATGCAAGCCGAGCTTGAAAAGGAAAGGAGCTGATCTTAAAGTGAAGAAATTTTTATCGGCGGTTATTACAGCAGCAGTATGTTTTATGCTTGCGGGCTGCTCGATAAACGAAGATCTTGGAGATGACGGTCTTTTAAAAGCTCCGATGATGACTGCTCAGCAGAAGGAGATACACGAGGCGCTTACAAGTGTAACCGGAAGCGAAATAGTTTTGAAATATCCTAAAAACGGTGACAACAGAAGTGCATTTGTTATACAAAATATTGATGACGAACCTACTGAAGAGGCGATAGTTTTTTATCAGCATACAACTGTTGACAAGGACGGAGGCACAGTATATGTAAATATACTTGATCAGGACACCTCAGGTCAGTGGAGATCAGTGGTGGATTTTAAGGGGCTCGGGGCAGAGGTGGACAGGATTTTTATAACGCCTCTTGAAAAGGGAAAGACGCCAAGCATTATTATAGGCTACCAGGCGATAAGCTCTGCGCTCAACACGTTTCAGGTTTATTCGTATGATGAGGAATGCTTGGATACAGTTTATAACGACAATTATACCTTTTTAACGGTCATGGATCTTAATAACGATGGGTTTTATAATATTTTTAAAGCGAGCATAGACAGCGAAAGCGGAGTGACTCAGGGATTTGTTATTGAACAGGATAAAGGTGAGTTCAAAACGCTTGCGAAGGTGAATATGTCCGAATATACATCGTCTTTCAGCCGCTGTGTTGAGGGGAAAACCGCTGACGGAAAGGAAGCGTTGTTTATAGATGTCCTTAAAACTGACGGGGATTTGATGACAGATATTATAACAGAGAGCTACGGAACATTTCAAAACGTTGCAACTGTTTTTAAGGAGAAAATTTCCGAAAAAACTAAAAGACCGTCGGGATACAATGCGCTTGATGTTGACGGTGATGGGATCTGTGAAATTCCTAACGTAAAAACTGTGACAGGATATGATGATTCCGACAGCCTGAGGATGCTTCTTACTACATGGAGCAGTTTTAATTCAAACTACACATTAAAGGCGAAATACACGGGTTATTACTCGATCAATGACGGCTATTTTTTCAAAATGAACAGCGATATGATTAAAGGCGTAACGGTAAAGACTGATGAAAAAACAGGCGAAACAGTTTTTTATAAATATGACGAAAAGACAAAAAAAGACGATAACGAGCTTTTTAGAATAAATGTTGTCAATAATTCCGAATACGAAAATTACAGAGCGCTTGGATATATGCTGATATCTGAACAAGGTCAGCTTAAGTATGTTGTTAAAAGATCGGGTGTTGACGATCCGCTTTGCTTAAAGCTTGATGACATAAAGAAGAGTTTTTATATTGTAAATCAGTAAAGCAATATACGGAAGTATATTGTAAATCAGTAAAGCAATATACGGAAGTATATTGCAGACGGGAAAGCGATATACGGAGTTATATTGCAGACAAGTAAAAATACGGAGGTTTTAAAATGAGAAGATTATTAGTCTGCGAGGATGAGGATTCAATCAGAGAGTTTGTTGTGATAAATCTTCAAAGGGTAGGCTACGAGGTAGTAGACGTAAACTGCGGAGAGGACGCAATAAGAGTTTTTGAGGAGCAGGGCGGAAGATTTGATGTTGCGCTGCTTGATATTATGATGCCGGGAATAGACGGATTTCAGGTTTGTAAAAAGCTCAGAGAAAAGACTCAGGAGCTGGGTATAATAATGCTTTCTGCAAAAAGTCAGGAAATGGATAAGGTTTCCTCTCTTATGATGGGAGCAGACGACTATATCACAAAGCCGTTTTCAATTTCGGAGCTTATTGCAAGAGTTGATGCGGTATGCCGAAGAGTGGATATGGCTCACCCAAAGCAGGAGGAAGAGGCATCCTCGATAACATCAGGACCGTTTACGATTAATCTTCGCAGCAGGACTGTTTACAAAAATGATAGGCAGATAGACCTTACGCAGGTTGAATACCAAATTATGGAGTATTTTTTTAAAAATCAAAATACGGCGCTTGACAGAACGAGTATATTGAACCAAATATGGGGCGACAGCTATTTCGGCGAGGATAAGATAGTTGACGTTAATATAAGAAGAATCAGAATGAAAATCGAGGACGAACCGAGCAATCCTCAGTATATACAAACTATTTGGGGCTTCGGGTATAAGTGGGTTTCTAACAGTCAGCAGTAAATTTATCCCTATTATTACTAAAAAGGAAGGAGTCTTTTATGAAGCTTCAGAAGCTTGAGGATTTTATAGCGTCAATTCCTCAAAAGCTTTTGTTTCCGTTTAAGAAACTTGGCGAAATAAATCTAAAGGGCGTATTTTCTAAGGATAGCATAAAAGGTTTTTTGCATCACCAGAGCATAACAAAGCGATGGCTTATCAATATGTTCAGTATTATCGCCCTTATAATATCCGTAGTTTGTATAGTAACAATAATAATAATTTCGAACTATTACAAATCTGTCTCTTATACACATCTGACGCTGCCGACGATCTACTCTGTGTAGATC
>USCU01000175.1 GCA_900553335.1 uncultured Ruminococcus sp.
ATAACAAAATAGCAGAAGATAATTTATTGAAAATGAAAAAGCATCAGGAGGAAGCGAACAGAAAACTTCTCGCAATGGAAACGGTTATCGGATGTATAAGCAGCATAGCATTTATGATTATGATATTTACTGCAGGATTTGCAGTTGATGATAATATATGGCGAGGTGTGCTTATAGGGGCAGCTATTATAATTTTTGCTGTTGGGTTGTTTTTCGCAATGATGCTTGAAAGAGAAGTAGGGTATTATGAATGTTCATGTTGTAAGCATAAATACATTCCAAAATGGACAATGCATATGTGGGCAATGCACATCGGAAGAACTCGTTACATGAAATGCCCTAGATGCGGAAAATGGAGCTTCAGCAAAAAAGTGTTGCTGAAGGACGAAGAATCTTGCAAAAGAAGCTAAAATTAAATTTCAGCACTCTGCATAAAAGCGGGGTGCTGTTTTTGTGCATAATGCAGATGTTTTATAAAATACAAAAAATCACTTGACTTGGAGTTGACTCTAAGTATTATAATAAAATAAAAGGAGTTGAGATAAAATGACAATTAAAGATGTCAGCGAAAAGTATGATATTTCACAAGATACACTTAGGTATTACGAGAGAGTCGGAATGATTCCTCCGGTTACTAGAAATTCGAGTGGAATTCGTGATTATCAGGAAAATGATCTTAGCTGGGTAGAGCTTGCGAAGTGCATGAGAAGCGCGGGACTTCCTGTTGAAGCTATGATTGAATATGTCATGCTGACTCAGGAGGGCGATAAAACCATACCTGCAAGGTATCAGCTCTTATACGAACAAAAACAAGCGCTTGTTGAGAAAAGGAAAAAAATAGATGCAACAATTGAAAGGCTTGACTACAAAATCAAGCGTTATGAAATAGCAGTAAAAACAGGAATACTTTCTTGGGAATAGGAGAGATAAAAATGTATTTAGAAAAAATCAATTCGCCGAAAGATCTGAAGTCTTTAACAGTTGAGCAGATGGAGTTGCTTGCTTTGGAAATGAGAACAGCCTTGATAAAAAAGCTTAGCATACACGGAGGGCATTTCGGACCTAATTTAGGTATGGTTGAAGCAACGATTGCACTTCACTACGTCTTTGATTCACCAAAGGATAAAATAGTGTTTGACGTTTCTCATCAAAGTTATTGTCACAAAATGCTTACGGGAAGAAAGGATGCATTTTTATATGAAGAAAATTATGACGATGTCTCGGGATATACTAACCCTGATGAAAGTGAACATGATTTCTTCAACGTAGGTCATACTTCTACCTCTGTCAGTCTTGCATCGGGACTTGTAAAGGCAAGAGATTTAGCAGAAGGCAGCGGAAACGTAATCGCTGTTATAGGAGATGGTTCGTTAAGCGGAGGAGAGGCGTTAGAGGGACTGGATTTTGCATCAGAGCTAAAAAGTAACTTTATAATACTTGTAAATGACAATGATATGTCAATTGCAGAAAATCATGGAGGATTGTACCAAAATCTAAAACTTCTTCGTGAAACTGGCGGAAAAAGCGAGTGCAACATATTTCGCTCATTTGGTCTTGACTATTGCTTTGTTAAAGACGGAAATGATATAAAATCTATGATTGATTTATTTAACGAGGTAAAGGACATAGATCATCCGGTAGTTGTTCATATGGTAACTCAGAAAGGTAAAGGTTATGAAATTGCTGAAAAGGACAAGGAAAACTGGCATTGGCATATGCCGTTTGACATTCAAACTGGTGAAACGCTTGATTCCTTTGACGGCGAGGATTACGGTACGTTAACATCAGATTTTCTTTTAGATAAAATGAAGCATGACAAATCGGTTGTAGCTGTTGCAGCAGCAGTTCCTACAGCAATGGGCTTTGACAAAGAGAAAAGGGATTTGGCAGGCAGTCAGTTTGTAGATGTCGGAATTGCTGAAGAGCACGCTATTGCTTTTGCGTCAGGAATTGCGTCTGCCGGTGGTAAACCTGTTTTCGGTACTCACAGCAGTTTTATTCAGCGCACATATGATCAAATTTCACAGGACCTGTGCATTAACAATAACCCTGCAACGATTTTAGTTTTCACAGCGTCCGTATATGGAATGAACGATGTTACGCACTTGGGAATTTATGATATTCCGCTTATTTCCAATATCCCTAATATGGTATATCTTGCACCGACCTGCAAGGAGGAATACTTTGCAATGCTCGATTGGAGTATTGAACAAAATGAACACCCGATAGCTATAAGAGTTCCGTGTAACGGGGTGATTTCATCAGGAGATAAAGTAGACACTGATTACAGCAATCTTAACAAGTATCAGGTTAAACAGCATGGAAGCAAAGTAGCAATTATAGCTCTGGGAGATTTTTATCAGCTTGGAGAAAAAACAGCAATTGAACTTAAAAAAGCTGCAGGCATTACTCCGACGCTTATAAACCCTCGATATATCACAGGTTTAGACGAGGAACTGCTGACTTTTCTTAAAACGAATCACGATATTGTAATTACACTTGAGGACGGAATTTTAGATGGAGGATTCGGCGGAAAGATCGCAAGTTTTTACGGTGCAGCAGATATAAAAGTATTAAACTATGGGCTAAAGAAAGAATTTCTTGACCGTTATAAGCTCGAAGATATTTTTTCGGAGAATAGATTGACTGCTAAGCAGATCACAGATGATATTTTAAAGTTTATTATGTAATGAGGTTTTATTATGGATAAAAAGGAACTTAGCGTATTTCCTACAGGAAACACAAATGATGCATTCGCAGAATATTTTATCGGACAGAGTTATCTTAATATGCTTTCAACCGAACAGGTAGTAGTTGGTAATGTTACTTTCGAGCCAAGATGCCGAAACAACTGGCATATTCATCATGCAGATAAAGGAGGCGGGCAGATGCTTATGGTTACTGCAGGAGAAGGATGGTATCAGGAATGGGAAAAACAGGCCATACGCTTAAAGCCCGGTGATGTAATAAATATACCTGCAAATGTAAAGCATTGGCACGGTGCGTCAGCAGATAGTTGGTTTCAGCATTTAGCTATTGAAGTACCGGGTGAGAACTGCAAAACTGAGTGGTGCGAGCCTGTTTCAGACATTGAATATGACAAGCTATAAAAATATGATATATAACAAATAATTTTCAGATAACAAAACGGCAGTAGGAAGTAATATTCTTTCTGTCGTTTTTTGTTTAATGTTAAGAACCATTTCCAAAATTTGACAGTAGGAGGAAAATTTGTTAAAATGAGGACGTAACACTA
>USCU01000176.1 GCA_900553335.1 uncultured Ruminococcus sp.
GGCTCGGAGAAACGGTTGGTGTTTCAGAGTCTACTGTTGTAAGGTTTGCGATTTCATTGGGATTTAAAGGATATCCCGAATTTCAAAAGAGCCTTCAGGAGCTTATAAAGAATAAACTTACTGCTGTTCAGAGAATGGAGCTAAGCGATGACAGAATAGGTACTGAAAACCTGCTCGAAAAGGTGATGACTACCGATATAGACAAAATCAAAGAAACCCTTTTAAAAATTTCTGATGTTGATTTTAATGAAGCAGTTGAAAAAATTGCATATGCAAACACTATTTATATAATCGGAAACAGAAGCGCATCAGCTCTTGCGTCTTTTGCCGAGTATTATTTTAGCCTAATGTTTCCGTATGTTAAAAGAATAAAGTCCTCCTCAACGAGCGAGATGCTTGAGCAGGTTATGCGTATAGATGAAAACGATGTTATAATCGGTTTTTCATTTCCGAGGTATTCCACTCAAACTCTTATTGGACTTAAATATGCAAGAAAGAAGAAAGCGAAAGTTGTTGCTTTTACTGATTCTTATAATTCTCCGCTTGCACCGTATGCTGATTATCTTCTTGTTGCAGGCAGCGATATGGCGAGCTTTGTTGATTCATTGGTAGCACCTTTGTCTATGCTTAATGCCTTACTTGTTGCTGTTTCTGCAAAGAAAAAGGATATGATATCTGAGAATTTTAAAAGCCTGGAAGCGATATGGGAAGAGTATAACGCATATGACACAAGGGAGCAGTAAATGAGTGAAATAATCATTGTCGGCGGCGGAGCGTCAGGTCTTATGGCAGCTGTAAAGTGTGCTGAGAATAATAATAAGGTGTTTGTTTTTGAGCATCAGAAAATTCTTGGTAAAAAACTTCTTATCACAGGAAAAGGAAGATGCAACTTAACAAACAACAGCGATGCTGACAATATACTTAAAAACATACCGAGAAACCCGAGATTTATGTATTCCTCGCTTAATTCTTTTAATGCGTATGATACTATGGAGTTTTTTGAAAATCTCGGAGTCAGGCTTAAAACAGAAAGAGGTAAACGAGTCTTTCCCGAAAGTGATAAGTCTTCTGATATTGTAGATTCGCTTGTTGACAGAGCGAGAAGTCTTGGTGTAAAATTTATTTTTGATAGTGTAAAAAAAATAATTATTGATAAGAATAAAGCTGTCGGAGTCAAAACAACTCACGGTGAATATTTTTCCGATGCAGTAATTGTTGCAACAGGCGGGAAAAGCTATCCGAAAACAGGCTCTACGGGTGACGGGTATAAATTTGCTGAAGATCTTGGAATAAACGTAACCGAGATAACGCCTTCTTTAGTGCCGATTGAAATAAAAGAGAAGTTTGTAAGCTCTATCATGGGACTTTCGCTCAGAAACGTTGTGTTAAAGCTTTTTGAAATCGGTACTGCAAAACCTGTTTTTGAAGAGCTTGGGGAAATGCTTTTTACTCATTTCGGAGTTTCCGGACCTTTGGTTTTGTCTTCATCAGCTCATATGAGAAATGGTACCCACTACAGATACGAAGTTGATTTAAAGCCGGGACTTGACGAGAAAAAGCTTGACAACAGAATGCTAAGAGATTTTTCGCTTAATACTAATAGAACAATTGCTAATACTCTTACTAAGCTTTTACCTTCTTCTTTGATATCCCCGATACTTAATATTTGTAAAATAGATCCGTCTTTAAAGGTGAATTCGGTTACAAAGGAACAGCGAAAAGCGCTTATCAAAACAATAAAGGGAATGCCTTTGAGTGTAAAAGGAAAAAGACCGATAGAGGAAGCTGTTATCACAAGAGGCGGTATTGATATAAAGGAAATAAACCCAAAAACAATGGAAAGCAAGAAAATAAATTCTCTTTATTTTATCGGCGAGGTTTTGGATGTTGATGCATATACTGGAGGATTTAATTTACAAATTGCCTTTTCAACAGCAAATGCTGTTTCAAATAATTTTAAAGGATGGTAGGAATTTATGGGAATAAACGTTGCGCTTGACGGACCTTCCGGCGCCGGAAAATCTACGATTGCAAGGGCTGCTGCTGAGCGGCTCAAATATCTTTATGTCGATACGGGAGCTATGTATCGTGCAGTTGCTTTTTATGTTGTAAGCAATAATTTAGACCCCAAAAATAAGGATGCGGTAGTTGATGTGCTTGATGATATTAATATTGAATTAAAGTACACATCTCAGGGCCAGAGAATTATTTTAAACGGAGAGGATGTAAGCGATAAAATAAGAACTCCTGAAATATCAATGGCAGCGTCTGAGGTTTCGGCTATCGGTGAAACAAGAGCATTTTTACTGTCACTTCAAAAAAACTTGGCAAAAAATAATGACGTTATAATGGACGGAAGAGATATAGCTACTGTAGTTTTGCCTGATGCTGATGTGAAAATTTTTCTTACTGCATCTGCTCAGAAGCGTGCAAAACGCCGGTATGACGAACTTGTTCAAAAGGGTGAGAAAGTCACATATGAAGATGTCCTCGAAGATGTAAATCAAAGAGATTATAATGATACTCACCGTGACGTAGCGCCTCTTAAGCAGGCAGAAGACGCAGTACTTGTTGACACTTCTTCTCTTAATCTTGAAGAATCGATTGATAAAATAGTGGAAGTTATAACACAAACAGTTAATCAGAAAAAAAAAAGAACCAGAGAAATCCCTGAGGTAAAACCTGTTGTAAAGGGAAATAAGCCTCCTATGTGGAAAAGAATATGCCACGTTTTTTTGCGTGCTATTGCAAAGGCGATATTTTATATATATCTTGATGTGAGCTTTGAAGGACTTGAAAATGTTCCGAAAGACGGTTCTAACATTTTTGCAAGCAATCACAGAAGCTATACTGATCCGATTTTAATTTCTATAAAGCCAAAGGTTATGTTTTCGTTTATGGCTAAAGAGGAGCTCTTTAAGCAGAATAAGATTTTTGCAATTATAATAAGACTTTTCGGAGCTTTCCCCGTGACCAGAGGAAGCGGAGGAGCAGAGGCTATTGAAACCTCTTTGGTCCGCCTTAATAAAGGCTATAACCTTGTGATTTTTCCTGAAGGAACTCGTTCAAAGGACGGCAAGGTTTTGAAAGGGAAAACAGGTGTTGCGCTTGTTGCAGCAATTGCTCAGGTTCCGGTAATTCCTACAGGAATTGTTTTTGAAGGGAAGATTAAATTCAGACGAAAAGTAACCGTGAAATTCGGAAAACCGATTATCCCGTCTGAAATAGGCGTTGATGATTGCAG
>USCU01000177.1 GCA_900553335.1 uncultured Ruminococcus sp.
ACGAGATTGCCTCTTGTCTCGTGGGCTCGGAGATGTGTATAAGAGACAGCCTATTAAGTGTATATAGAGAAGGAAAACTTTATGGAAAAGACGATTTCTATACTCGGTTCAACGGGTTCAATCGGAACACAGTGCCTTGATATTGCAAGGAAGCACGGCTTTAAGGTGGCGGCTCTTTCGGCTAATAAGAACGCTGAGCTTCTTATTAGTCAGGCTAAGGAGTTCAAACCGAGAATTGTTACGGTTTTTGATAAGAGTAAGGCTGATCTGGTGGCAGATTCTTTGAAGGAAACAGGCATTAAGGTTTTGTCCGGAATGGACGGACTGTGTGAAACAGCGGTTATGGACGAGGTAGACATTTTAGTAAACTCCCTTGTCGGAATGGTTGGACTTAAGCCTACGCTTTTAGCGATCGCAAAGGAAAGAGATATTGCCCTTGCAAATAAAGAAACGCTTGTTACAGGAGGAAAACTTGTGACAGAATCTGCGGCGCAAAAGGGAGTTAAAATCTACCCTATAGATTCTGAGCATTCGGCAATTTTTCAGTGCTTGCAGGGGAATGAAAAAAATAAAATCAAAAAGATAATTCTGACCGCCTCCGGAGGTCCGTTTTACGGAAAGAAAAAAAGCGAGCTTATGAACGTAACAGTCAAAGATGCTTTGAATCACCCCAACTGGTCAATGGGCAGCAAGATAACAATAGATTCGGCAACGCTCATGAACAAAGGACTTGAATTTATTGAAGCGATGTGGCTTTTTGATTTAAAGCCTGAGCAGATCGAAATTGTCGTTCACAGAGAAAGCGTTATTCATTCAGCAGTTGAATATGAGGACAATTCAATTATTGCACAAATGGGAGTTCCCGATATGAAAATACCCATTCAGTATTCTCTTTTGTATCCACGCCGTATTGAATGTCCGGCAAAGAGTCTTTCCCTGACTGATTATGGAACGCTTAATTTTGCTAAACCTGATTTAGAAACCTTCGATTGCCTTGATGCGTGCATTAAAGCTATAAGTATGGGCGGGATAATGCCTGCACTTGTGAACGGTGCAAATGAAGCGGCGGTTGAGTTGTTCTTGAACAATAAAATCGGCTTTTTGCAAATCGGCGAGCTTGTTAAAAGCACTTTATCTGAGTTTAAAAACAAAAGTGTGGAAAGCCTTCAAGATGTGCTTGACGCTGATAAATCAGCAAGAGATTTTGTTAAAATAAAAACACAAAACAAGGAGTTAAGATGAACGCATTTATCGGAATAATTATTGCAATTTTAGTTTTTGGACTTATTATTTTTATCCATGAGCTTGGACATTTTGTTGTTGCTAAGCTTTGTAAAGTCAAAGTGGATCAGTTTGCTCTTGGAATGGGACCTGCTATTTTAAAATTTCAAAAGGGCGAAACACTTTATGCTTTAAGACTTTTTCCGTTCGGAGGGTATTGCTCAATGGAGGGAGAAAATGATGAAAGCGATAACGAGAGAGCATTTTGTAATAAAAAGGTATGGCAGCGAATTTTAATTGTTGTAGCCGGCGCTGTTATGAATCTTGTGCTGGGCCTTATAGTAGTAATGATCATGATTTCAACACAGGATGCAATAACAAGCAGTAAAATATCATGGTTTTCTAAGGATGCTGTTTCAAATCAAAGCGGACTTATGCTGGGCGATGAGATAAAAAGCATTAACGGCATGCACATTTTTTCTGAAGTTGATATGTCTTATCAGCTTCAGTCTGATGAGGACGGAGTATTTGATTTTACAGTCGAGCGAAACGTCGAAACCGTAGAGCTTAAAAACGTAAAATTCGCTCTTGATGAAACGGAAAACGGAAATGTCCTGCGTCTTGATTTTAAAGTGAGTCCTATAGATATAACTCCGCTTTCTGTCTGTGAATATTCAGTTAAAACCAGCATTTCTTACGGAAGGCTTGTGCTTGTTTCACTTAAGGATCTTGTATTTGGAAAATACAAAATAAACGACTTGTCAGGTCCTGTAGGAATAGTTTCGGTGATGAGCGAAGTAGTCGGTTCAAATGCCGGATCTTCCGGAATAGATTGGTATTCGCTTTTTCAACAGCTTTTATCTTTGGCAGCGCTTATCACTATCAATGTAGGATTGTTTAATCTTTTGCCGCTTCCGGCTTTGGACGGAGGAAGGCTTATTTTCCTGATAATCGAAGCTATAAGAAGAAAACCTATTCCTGCAAAATATGAGGGATATGTTCATACGGCAGGCTTTGCTCTTTTGATGATTCTAATGGTGTATATAACAGCGCATGACATTTTTAAACTGTTTGGATAATTCGGAGTTGATAAAAATGAGAAAGGTAAGAGAAGTTAAAGTAGGCGGACTGACGCTTAACGGAAATAAGATCTATATACAGTCAATGCTGAACGTTCCTTCGACTGATATTGAGGGAAGTGTTAAGCAGGCAAAAAGACTTGAAGAGGCAGGATGTGAGATAGTAAGAGCGGCGATTCCTGATATGGCTGCTGTAAAGCTTATTCCTGCAATAAAAAAAGAGATAAGCATTCCGCTTGTGGCGGATATTCATTTTGATTATCGTCTTGCAATAGCTTCTGTTGATGCGGGAGTGGATAAAATAAGAATCAATCCCGGAAATATTGGTTCAAAGGACAAAGTCCAGGCAGTAGTCGATAAGTGTAAAAGCAAGAAAATTCCTATAAGGATCGGAGTTAATTCCGGTTCCTTGGAGAAGGAAATTCTTGCAGAATACGGATCGCCGTGTGCCGATGCGTTGGTTGAAAGCGCTATGGGGCACGTCAGGATCTTAGAAGAACTTGGATTTTATGACACAGTTATTTCAATAAAATCATCAAATGTAAAAACAATGATAGAAAGCTATAGAAAACTGTCAAGCATGTGCGATTATCCTCTTCATCTCGGAGTTACGGAAGCCGGAACAGAGCGAATGGGACTTATCAAATCAGCTGTAGGAATCGGCTCGCTTTTGATTGACGGAATAGGCGAAACGATAAGGGTTTCTCTCACGGATGATCCTGTTTTGGAAATAAAGGCTGCTAAGGATATTTTAAAGTCTATCGGTAAAACAAAGGGTGTAAAAATTGTATCATGTCCTACCTGCGGAAGAACAAGAATTGATTTGATTTCTTTAGCAAAAGAGGTTGAAGAGAAAACAAAAAATATAGATAAGGACATTACAGTTGCAGTAATGGGCTGTGTAGTTAATGGTCCGGGTGAGGCAAGAGAAGCGGAT
>USCU01000178.1 GCA_900553335.1 uncultured Ruminococcus sp.
CTACACAGAGTAGATCGTCGGCAGCGTCAGATGTGTATAAGAGACAGGTATTGTTCTATTTTTTCTAGTGATTCATAAAGCTGCTCGCCTGTGAAAGCAACGCTGCTCGAAACTTCTCTTGCAAGCGACAAATATTTGTGAATCGCAACAGCTCCGTAGGACGAATTCATTTTTGACAAGAAGTCAAAAAAGTCGTTTATTTCAACTATAAATCCTTCTAAAGCGTTACTGTCAAAAACAGGTATAACTCTTGCGGAGAAAACACTTTCCCCGCTGATCATAAGCACTGTGCTTTCTTCGCTCATATCTTTGATTCCCGTTTTGCCGATTTTTCCTAAAACAGAAATTTCCGGCATATAAAAACACTCATTTTTGACATGAGAAAAAATGTCCTCATCGTTTGTCCAAACAAGAGAAACGTTTTCATCAAAAATTGCGGCTTTTGTTTTTAAACGAGAATAAGCGCTGCAAAGTGCATTAAGCTTATTTTCATTCATGTACATATGCTCCTTTAACCCGAAGAGCAAAAAACAATTTTAGTGTGTTTTAAAATAATTGTTCATTGCATAAATCTATTTTAACATATTATTTTGAGAAATACAACTAAATTTAACATTATTATTAAACTTTTTGAGATACTTGACTAATTCGTGAAATTGTATTAAAATATTAAAAACAAGAATATTAAAAAGGAGTTCTATTCTTATGTCAGGACATTCAAAATGGGCAAATATTAAAAGAAAAAAAGAGGGAAACGATGCTGCTAAGGCAAAGATATTCACCAAAATCGGACGTGAGATCATGGTGTGTGTTAAAGAAGGAGGACCGGATCCTGCCAATAACGCAAGACTTCGTGACCTTATTCAAAAGGCAAAGAGCAACAATGTTCCTAATGACAACATCGACAGAATGATTAAAAAAGCTGCCGGAGAGGGAGATAAAAATAATTACGAGAATCTAACCTATGAGGGATATGGACCGAGCGGAGTTGCGGTTATTGTTGAGTGCCTTACGGACAATAAAAACAGAACGGCAGGAGATGTCCGTCATTATTTCGATAAATTCGGAGGTAATTTAGGAACTACCGGCTGTGTTTCGTTTATGTTCAGCCAAAAGGGTGTAATTGTCATCGATGCAGAGGACGTAGATGAAGAAAAGCTTATGGAGGACGTTTTTGAAGCTGGTGCATCGGATTTCGATTTTGATGACGGTGTCGCTGAAATCACTACCGAGCCGACTGAAGTTTTCAAAGCGGCAGAGGCTCTTAAGGAAATGGGATATAATGTAATTTCTGCACAGGCGGCTCAGGTTCCTTCAACTTATACTCAGCTTAATGACGAGGAATCTGTTAAGAAGATGAATCTTCTTCTTAGCACGCTTGAAGAAAACGATGATGTTCAGCAGGTTTATCACAATTGGGAGATGTCTGAGGAATAATTTTTTAAGATTTACAGGGAATTTGCATAATTTGACAGCAAAACTTGCATTTTTATATATTTAGGTGTATAATATCAATGATGTTCCCCTTGCCCAGAATTTGAGCGTCGCTCAAACTCTGGGCGGCGGGTTCCATTTAGTCTTTCAGCGTGGAATGTAATCCCCACTGAAATCCTAAGGGGCTGACGCCCCCTGTTGATTATTGAATGAAAACATCAAATCAAAATATCGGAGAGAGGGATTTAAATGCTTGAAATCAAATACGAGCTAGCCAAAAATTTAAAGGAAAAGCCTAAGGATGAAACAAAGCTTGGCTTCGGTCATATTTTTACCGATCATATGTTTGTAATGAATTATGATACAGGTAAGGGGTGGAATAATGCAAGAATCGTTCCGTTTGGTGATGTTTCACTTTCACCTGCCGCTATGTGCCTTCACTATGGACAGGAGATCTTTGAGGGACTTAAGGCATACAGAACTGCTGACGGAAGCGTTCAGCTTTTCAGACCTGACGAAAACTTTAAGCGCATGAACGTGTCGGCTGAGAGAATGGTCATTCCTAAAATTGATGAGGAATTTTGCCTTCACGCTTTAAAAGAGCTTTTAAAGGTCGAGGAGGATTGGGTTCCTTCAGCTGAGGGTGCATCGCTTTACATAAGACCGTTTATTTTTGCAGTTGATCCGTATGTTGGAGTAAGACCGGCAGATCATTATTTGTTTATGATTATTCTTTCACCATCGGGCGCTTATTATTCAACAGGACTTAATCCGGTTAAGATTTATGTTGAAAGCAGATATGTAAGAGCTGTAAGAGGCGGAACCGGATTTGCAAAAACCGCAGCTAATTATGCTATTTCGCTTGCAGGTCAGGACGAAGCTCACAAGCAGGATTATGAGCAGGTTCTGTGGCTTGACGGCGTTGAGCAGAAATATGTTGAAGAAGTAGGTTCGATGAACATCTTCTTCGTAATAGACGGAAAGGTTATCACACCTGCGCTTACAGGTTCGGTTCTTCCGGGAATTACCAGAAAGTCTGCTATTGAGGTTTGCAGAAGCCGTGGCTACGAGGTTGAGGAAAGAAAAATTTCAATAGAGGAAATCGCAAAGGCATACGATGACGGAAAGCTCGATGAGGTATTCGGAACAGGAACGGCTGCTGTTATTTCACCTGTCGGACATCTTAAATGGAATGACAAGATCATGACTATTAACGATAATAAGATAGGTAAGGTTTCTCAGATGCTTTACGATACAATGACAGGTATCCAGTGGGGCAAGCTTCCTGACGAGTTCGGTTGGATATTCCCGTTAAAGGATTAATTATAGGTTGAATAAATGCGGTGCAGGGCTTATGCTTTGCATCGCTTTTTTGTTCCCCAAAGTTCAGACATTGTTATGTTTGAACTTCTTTTTTTGCCCGAAATCTCGTTTTTGTCGAAATTGCACAAAAATAAAAATAAAATTTGTTTGAAATGCCAATTGGCGGGGGGGGGGGGGTATAATAGTTATAATAATATTATCAAAATATGTAAAAGTCGATTATTTTGGGCGGTACATGTAACACAGGAGGAGAATTTATGAAATTTAAAAGAATTTTAAGCGGAGTACTGGCGGTGGCAGTTGTCGTTTCATCAATGGCGCTGTCTGCTTTTTCAGTTAGTGCGGCAGAAGTTTTATCGACCTATGAAAGCGGAGATACGACCTGTACACTTTATGACGACGGAAGCTTTGTAGTGTCAGGAACAGGAGCTATGGCTGACTATTCGACAAGCACCAGTAAATCAGCTCCTTGGAATCAGG
>USCU01000179.1 GCA_900553335.1 uncultured Ruminococcus sp.
GGTGATGATATTATATGACGCTCAGGTGTCTACTGCAAAGGTTGTATGTATAGTGAGCGGAGGGTGTTTGCTTGTAACTTCGGTTATAATGCTTTTATTTTATGTTAAGAACTATATTGACACACATAAAAAAAATCTGGGTATATTAAAAGCGCTGGGATATTCAAATTTTGAGATAGCAAAACATTTCTGGGTATTTGGTACAAGCGTTTTTATAGGAGCGTTTATTGGATTTTGTGCAGCGTTTTTAATAATGCCGAAATTTTATGAGCTGCAAAATGAGAATAAAACTTTGCCTGAAGTTGCGATACACTTTCATCTGTCAATTTTGATTTATTTTGTTATATTGCCGACATTGGCTTTTTCGGCTTTGGCGGTTCTTTACGCTTGCTTAAAACTTAAAAGGCCGACACTTACTCTTTTAAAGGATAATGTACAGTCTTCATCAAAAATAATGAAAAAGAAGTATAAAAAAGAAAAAGATCGTTTATTTATTGACGATCTTAAAAAGAACACTCTTAAAACTAAGAAAACTCTTGTGTTTTTTATTGCTTTTGCTTCGTTTTGCTTTTCGGCAATGACGCAGATGTCCTTTAGTATGAAAGATTTTTCGAGCATAATGATGGGCGCTATGATACTGATGATCGGAATTGTTTTAGCATTTACAACTCTTTTTCTTGCGGTTGTGACAGTAATCAGAGGTAATACAAAGACTATTGCGATGATGAGAGTGTTTGGCTATTCGCAAAAGGAATGCTGTAAGGCGATTCTTGGCGGATACCGTCCGGTGTCGTATGTAGGATTCGCAATAGGAACTGTGTATCAATATATCTTGCTGAAAATCATGATTACAGTAGTTTTTGGGGATATATCAGGATTGCCGAAATATGAGTTCAATGTCTTTGCGATGATAGTATCGCTTGTAAGCTTTATTGTGATTTATGAAATTCTTATGTATTTATGCAGTGAACGAATAAAGAGAATTTCTGTTAAAGAAATAATGACACAATAAGACAAGAAGGCTTATTGGCGTATATTTGTTGTTTTAAAAATAATTTAATCTATATGGCTTACCGCTGAATGCTCGCCAGGCTAGCGGTAAGTCATAATTAATTATAAGCAAAAAGTAAAACACACCCTTAGCTTTCGCCGTAGGTGTGTTCTACCATAATTTATAAGTGGGATGGGCTTAGTAAAAAAGTGTATTTATCCCTTGTAATTTAATTATTCGTCCTGCAATGCATCGTAGCCAACTTCGCCGGTTCTTACCTTAACAACCTCGTCTACAGGATATACGAATATCTTACCGTCGCCGATGTGACCTGTGTATAACGCAGCTTTAGCTGTGTCAATGACCTTTTGAACAGGTACTTTGCAAATTACAACCTCTACTTTTGTCTTAGGCAATAGATTGGATTCAACCTCAACGCCTCTGTAGTATTCAGGCTGTCCCTTCTGCATACCCATGCCGAGAACGTTAGTAACGGTAACACCGGTAACCGAGATTGCCTCAAGCGCCGAAAGAAGAGTGTTGAGCTTTTGCCTTTTACAGATTACAACGACCTTTGATATTCTGCTTGAAGAAGGAGCCACATAGCTTTCAACCTCAACTGCCTTTTCAACAGGAACTTTCGGAGCGATAGGAGGTTCAGGAATGCTTGATTCATGTTCAACGGTTGCAGATGTGATCTCAATAGAAGGAGCAAAGTCAGCGTATGAGGACACAAGACCATGCTCTGTTGCGTCAAGACCGATGATCTCTTCTTCGCGTGAAGCACGAAGTCCGATTGTAGCCTTAATAACAAGAAATACAATGGAAATTGTAACTGCTGTCCATGCCGCAACAGCAAGTATGCCGACAAGCTGCTTGCCGAGAAGTGAGAAGCCTCCACCGTAGAATAATCCTTTTAGATTACCGCTTATTGCATTTTCAGGAGCAGATCCGGTAGCGAATAATCCTACGGCAATTGTTCCCCAGATACCATTAAACATATGAACTGCTACAGCGCCTACAGGGTCGTCGATATGAAGTACATAGTCGAGCAGCCAAACTCCAAATACAACTAAGAGTCCTGAAACAATACCTACGATAAACGATCCGGTAAAGTCCATAACATCACAGCCTGCAGTGATGCCGACAAGTCCTGCAAGAGATGCGTTTAAACACATTGAAACATCAGGCTTGCCGTATTTGATCCAAGTAAAGATCATACAAGTTACTGTTGCAACTGCCGGAGCAACTGTTGTTGTCAAAAATATTGATGCTAAGCCGTCAACCGATTTTGCAGCAGCGCCGTTAAATCCATACCAGCCGAACCATAGGATAAAGCAGCCTAAGGCTCCTATTGTAAGGTTATGTCCGGGGAATGCGTGAACCTTGATTTTTCCGTCCTTGCCCTTTGTGAATTTACCGATTCTTGCACCGAGTATCTTTGCTCCCACAAGAGCTGAAATACCGCCTACCATGTGGATTGCGCAAGAACCTGCGAAATCGTGGAAGCCCCAGTTTGAAAGCCATCCGCCGCCCCAGATCCAGTGAGCTTCAATAGGATAGATGAGTCCTGAAATTACAGCGGAATATACGCAGTATGAAATGAATTTTGTTCTTTCAGCCATAGCTCCGGAAACGATTGTTGCTGTCGTTGCACAGAAAACGAGGTTGAATACGAAGTCCGACCAATTAAAACTCTGATATGACGTAAAAATGTCAAATCCGGGTTTGCCGATAAGACCTATAGCGTCTTCGCCTAAAAGAAGTCCAAAACCGATTATAACGAACATTACTGTACCGATACAGAAGTCCATAAGGTTTTTCATGATGATGTTTCCTGCGTTTTTTGCACGGGTGAATCCCGTTTCAACCATTGCAAAGCCCGCCTGCATGAAGAATACCAGTGCAGCACCGATCAAAAACCAGACGCCAAAGGTCATGTCACTGGCTTGCTGAAGAATGTTATCAGCTAATACCATAATAAATCTCTCCCTTTTTAAGTAATAAAAACAAAAGTGCAATCCCGAAAAGGAGGTTTTAAAATCAGTTTCGGGATTTGCACTTCGTTGTACATTGATATTAAATTGATGATATAACAACGACTATGTCTACGCCTCTAAGGGCCTAATGACCGGTCGTTTGTTGAATGAAGGGGCGCTGCCCCTTTTAAATATGTTCTTAAGGAAAGGCGAAGCCGGTCGTGCGAGTACACGATGAAACAGTGATAA
>USCU01000180.1 GCA_900553335.1 uncultured Ruminococcus sp.
GTCGGCAGCGTCAGATGTGTATAAGAGACAGGTTCCGACAAATGATTCTTGGTTTCCTGACACATTTCTTCAAAAGCTTCACTTCCGCCACAGCATTTTAAGGAGTGTTGAGAATAATCGTTACCTTGTCAGATCCGCAAACTCCGGAATTTCCGCAATAATTTCCCCAAAAGGCGAAGTCATAAGCTCCATTTCAGAAGGAAAGACAGGTTATGTCAAGGCAGAAATTTCAAAAATAACTAAAAACACTTTTTACACAAAAACAGGAAATCTTTGGATTATTATTTCGTTTTTGGTTTATGTATATATGCTATTTATAAATTTCAAACAGACGTGCAGAATACGGTTTTTTAAGCTCGACTTTTAATGCGTTTGAAACAATTTCGCAGTTCCATTCATTAAAAGCGGGGTAGATGCATTTTGCACTAAGCGGCGTAAATTCAAACGGCAAGATTACAGTATCATCATCTCCGCTTTTTCGCCATACTGCCACATACGCCTTATCTCCGCAGTCAAGTCCCAAGGATAAAAAGTCATCTTGAAATGATGCAAATCCAAGACTCCAGAAAGGAATAGAAGTTTTTATATCATCTCTGATTGATTTATAAACGCTGATTGCTTCCTTTACGAGTTCTCGTCTTGCTTTTGAAATGTTTGCTAAATGTCCCGACTGATGAATACGAAGAAGCATTGCATTCACCATATTGAAAACTACCTCTTCATCATCACCTTCGTTTAAAGGATAGCTCCAGATAGCTGCCTGTTCAGGAGTAAGTGCGCTAGGTGAGTTTGCAGCTATTACGGAATTATATTTATAATCTGCCTGATCCGAAACGGACTGTATTGAACAGCGTGATAAAAGCGCATAATCTATTCTCATTCCTCCCGACGAGCAGTTTTCAATTATCAGATCGGGATATTTTTCAAAGGTTTTATCAAGCCATCTAAGATAAGCTCTTTCATGCTCCAAAAGTCCGTCACCACATGAATCCGCATATTTATCAGTTCCTATGCCCGGCTCAATGTTGTAATCTATTTTCAAATATCCTACTCCGTAATCGTTTACAAGCCTTTCTATCGTATCATCGGCAAATTTTATGACCTCGGGATTTCTGAAATCAAGCTGATAACGGCTTCTGTCATAAACACGCTTACCATGTCGGCAGAAAAACCAGTCGTCAGGAACTTCTTTTGCAATAGGGCAGTTTATTCCCATAACCTCAAGCTCTATCCAGATCCCCGGAATAAGACCTTTAGAACGAATATAATCAGTAAGCGTTTTAAGCCCGTTCGGGAAGCGCTTTCTCGATTCCTTCCATTCTCCTACGCTGTCCCACCAATATCCGTCTGCATACCAGCCTGCGTCAATGCAAAAATACTCACAACCGACCTCTGCCGCCGCATCAATAAGCGGATATTCCGCTTCCTCTGTAGGCCATGCCCAAAGGCAGTTCATGTAGTCGTTGAAAATTACAGCAAGCGACTCGTTGTCGTCATTTTTCCTTCTTATTTTTCTTCTGTATTTTGTAAGCTCTCCGAATGCTGTTTCGTATGAGCCTTTAGCTGAGCCTACCGCAACCGGTACTGTAACAAATTTCTCGTCAGGCTTTAATCTTTTATACCAATGCGAATATATCTCGTTCGGTCCTGAAACAGAAAGGTATAGATGCCCTTCGGTATCGGAGATCTCCCAATGCCACGAGCCGTTGTTTTCTATTTGGAAAAAGAGGTTAGAGTCGGTTTCGTTATTTCTGATGAGCGCCATAGGCAGAAATTCTTTGGTAGACCAGTTTCCTGCATTTGATATCCTTATTGGTTTTGATGAATGCTGCTCGAGAGTTTCCATACACTCATCCATTCCAAGGTCATGGAGTGAATATTTTCTCCATTGCATCTCCCTATACCATGAGTTATGAGGAATGTGAATCTCAATCTTTTCTTCCTGTGAGGTTTCACCCTCTTTTTCAATTCCCGAAAGATTAAACGAAGAAATATATTCAATTCCATAAGTTTCATCGCCTTTATTTATAACCTCAGTTACAAACCTTGCAACCGAAACTCCGTCATAAAACTGAATCCTTGTAACGGTATTAAGGCCCGTTGCTTCGTCCGCCAGATTTATCTCGAGCACCCGCCCGTTATCGTTTCTATAATCCTCAATGCCTTTAAACTTCATCCTATAGCCCGGAGCAGTTACGATATATTTGTTGCCGTGACGCTCATACGGACGGTCAATACCCGAAACGTTAAATTCAAGAAACTGAAACCCTTTCATATGTTCAGGTTTTCCAAGCGTTCTCTCGTCAAATTCAAGACATGAAAAATGCAGAAATCGAAACTCTTCCTCATCAGTAATTTCAAAAACCAGGTTTATTCCGTTTTCAGTAATTTTAATTCTTTTCATAATTTATTCTCTCCTATTTTATTTTATCGTTTAGATATATCATTTGATCTGTAATATAACAACGTCTGTTTCCGCAGCTTTAAAGACGGCGGAAAACTTAGCCTTTAAATTGTGGAACAATCTCCCACTGAAACCCTAAAGGGCTAATGCTCGGTCGTTTGTTGAATGACAGAGCGTTATCCCTTATTGAACAAAAAATCTAAGGTATAATTGAATATTAACACACAACATTCTTTTTTTCAATACTTTACCAAAACAAACTCTAAAATTTACTTTGGCAATCTTTTTTTGAATAATTATCCCGATTATGAGAAATATAACTTTGAGATAAAACTCATTACAAACTTTTTTAAGAAAGGTGATAAACCATGAAAAAATTACTTGCTGTCATGCTGTCGGCACTTACTGCTGCATTCATTTTTGCAGGCTGTAAAAATAACAATGACAATGACACCAACCGAAACGATTCCTCATCAACCACCACAACTACTACAACTACCAGAAGAAATGATAATGACGATCGTTCTTCCGTAAACGACAACGATAATGACACAACAGACAATATAAACGACCGTACTGACAATACCAATGACGGTAATGCGGTTGAGGACGGACTTGAAGAGCTTTCCTCTGATGCTGCCAATATCGGAAATGACATTGCTGATGGAGTTGAAGACGGCGTAGACGGTGTCAAAGATGCTGTTGATGATATCGTTCGCTAAAAAGAAAAAGTGGCTTAACGCTAAAGCCACTTTTACATATCCGCTTAATAACTTATCTTATCTAAAATTCCGTTCAGACGAGCAATCACT
>USCU01000181.1 GCA_900553335.1 uncultured Ruminococcus sp.
CAATTTGGTTTAGCGACAGATTATTTATACACGCTATCCTATCAAGCTTTTTCACTACATTTATCGGCAATCTTAACGTCTTGCTGATAGTTTCAGGTTTGCCTTGAATTTTCAACATTTGTTGTACACCCTTTTACTTTTTTTGTATATTATTTTATATCAATTTGTAATAAATCAGATATCTACATTTTTATTATACTCCGTACGGAGCAATTTGTCAACCCCATACGGGGTGATTTGCTATAATATAGTAAAGGAGGTTATGAAATGTATACAAGATTATTTAATTTAAGAACGGATATGGATTTAACGCAAAAGAAATGTGCGGAAATAGCTTTCATAAGTAAAAACAGCTACATAAGATATGAAAAAGGTGAAAGAGTTCCGCCTTTGGACGTTATAATATCATTTGCAAAATATTATAATGTTTCTATTGACTATATCGCAGGACTTACAAACAGCAAGAAAAAAGAATGGTAAAACGAAAACAGCCACAGAGAAAAACTTAAAGTTCTCTGTGGCTGTTTCTTATACTACATTGTCAATTAGAATAATTCCGAACTCCGAATTAATTACGCATTACGAATTATTCTAAGCTTCCAAATTTAATCAATCTCCCATAATCTCAAAATGCCGCCTATATCTTCTTGGAATATTGATACCAACCATAAATCCCAGTTCTTGAAGGACGTCCGAAATAACCGCAAATCCGTCCTTATAAAACTGTTTTATTCGCCTTGTCTTATCAGATATGTTTTTGTAATCAGGAGGACATACAAATGTCCAGTCAGCCGATTCTCTGTCAAGCACAAGCCTGAAATATTTGTCAATCTCCTTATCGGAAAAACCTGCTTTCATCAGCAAAATATGATGCTCTACTGCTTCGTCTATATGGCTCATAATAACTGTTTTTCCGTCAAAGGATATAAGCATTAAAAGCGGTTCTTTTTGATTTATTGTGTTATTAACTTCCGTTTCGGAGGGATATTTAATTATATTCATACTCAAAACCTCAATTATTTAATTCCGCATTACGACTTCCGATTTCCGAATTAATTACAAATTACGAACTATTCTACCACAAACTCTCCGCTTATATCCTCCTCTAAAGTAAATTCTCCCTCAAGCGTTTCACCAGAATCGGAATTTTCAGCGTCAGGGCGGAAATATTTTACCGTCATTTTATCTCCTGCCTTCTTTTTGCCCATAATCTTTGAAACGGTATCAGAGTTTTCAACCTTTTGTCCGTCAAGCTCTAAAATAACATCTCCCGGTTTCAAAACCTTTGCGCTGCCGCACGATTTATCAACCGCTTGTACATGAAGTCCTGCTTTCATTTCATAAGCTTTAGCCTGTGCTGAAGAAACTGCAAGATAGGTTATTCCCACCTTTGGCCGTCCTTTAACATATCCGTTTTCTATTATGTTCTCTACTATCGGGATAGCTGCGTTTGTAGAAATCGCAAAGCCTATTCCGTCATATTTTTCTGAGGTAAGCTTTGAAGATGTGATGCCGATAAGCTGTCCCCACATATTTACAAGCGCACCTCCGGAGCTTCCCGGATTAATTGCGGCGTCAATCTGCAAACAGCTCATTTGTATTCCGCTGCTGCCGCCGCGAACCATTCTGTCCGTTCCGGAAACTATTCCCGTTGTGACAGAACCTCCGTATCCCGCAGGATTTCCGATAGCTACGACCTGCTCACCAAGATTGGTCTGCGTTGAATCGCCTATCTCAATTGGTGTAAATTCACCCGAAACTTTTATAACCGCAATATCCGAATCAGAGTCATACCCGATAATTTTTGCCTCATACTCGTTCGACTCACTGTCTACTACAATAATACCCTTTGTGGCAGAAGAAATAACGTGTGCATTTGTAATGATATATCCATCTTTGGTAAAGATAACACCGCTTCCCTGACCTGAATAAGTATATTTGTCCTCTTCTTCGTTATTACTGAAACCGATAATTGATACGACTGACTGAGAAACAGACTCAGCTACTCCCTCAACGGTATATCTTCCGTCCGCAGTTTTATATTCATCAGAAATTTCAGGTTTTTCATGCATTTTTATTGTAAGCTTTACGCCGTTATCATTTTTAAACGCATTTGAAAACCAACCCTTTCCAAGCAGGAGGTTTAAAGTTATAACGCTCGCAGCAAAAAGGCATATAAGCATTACGAATACCGCAAAAAGAACCGATGCACCGTTTCTTTTTCGTTTCGGTTTTTTTATTTCAGACCAAAAAAGCTCTCTTGAAATTTCTTCACGCTTTTCGTCCTCTTTGAGTATCTCATCATCAAAAAAACTCATTTTTACCCTCTTGCTATTTCTTTGGAAGTGTTACCCTCATTGTTATTTTTCCGTTCTCCGACAGTGCTTCGACGCTTCCCTTGTGAAGCACTGCAATTTTTTTTACAATAGAAAGCCCAAGCCCTGTTCCTTTTTTTCCCTTTGAGTTATCAGAGCGGTAATTCCTTAAAAAAATCTTATTCAGCTCTTCTTTTCTAATTTCTCCTGTATTGGAAAGAGAAATTGAAACCGTCTTAGAGCCTGAATTTAAACTAAGAGCTATCTCTCCGCCCTCAGGAGTGTAATTGACTGCATTTAAGATAAGATTGTAAAAAGCTCGGTGCAAAAGATGCCTATCGCCGATGATTTCCATGGTTTTTACATCGCTTGCTTCAATTATATCCAAACCCTTCAGTTCAATATTCTTATCGGTTATGCTTTTTTCAAAGGATAGAATTATCTCGCATATCAAATCATAAATTCTTACATTGTCCTTAACAAGCCTTGTGCTGTCAAGTCTTTTGTATACAGCATAATCCTCCGCAAGCTTTGCAACACGCTGAGCCTCGCTTTTAATAATTCCGAGATACTTCTCCTCTTCAGAGCTGCTTATAGTTTTATCAATAATCCCTCCGGCAAAACCTTTTATGGAATTGAGAGGAGCTTTAATGTCATGCATGAGGTCAGATATTTCTTCGTCCCTTTGCCTGATCTCCTTTTTATGTCTTGCCGCAGAACTCTTCCACAAAAAAAACATAAACAAAAGAATTACTGTCAGCAAAAATATAAACAGCATCAATAAATCCTTATCCATTACAAAGTTCTCCAAAACAGCTTTTGAGCTATTCTTCCTCTACCTCGAATCTGTCTCTTATACACATCTCCGAGCCCACGAGACAAGAGG
>USCU01000182.1 GCA_900553335.1 uncultured Ruminococcus sp.
GGGCTCGGAGATGTGTATAAGAGACAGTCCCATTACATGCTAGAAGAAGGTATTATTGTCCGACAAGATAATGGTCTTTATTCTATAACCAATCTGGGAGCGATCCTTTTAGCAAAAAGGATTTCGAACTTCCCACGTCTTGCAAGAAAAGCTATTCGTGTTGTGCAATACAAAGGTAACAATAGAATGAATATGCTGAGAGAAGACATTGGAAGTAAAGGATATGTTGTTGGCTTTGAAGGTCTTATCAAATATATTGAAGCTTTAATTCCATCAGAAGAAGTTATAAATGGAGCCTTAAGGGAAAAAGAATCCGCCTATCCGGTGATTGCGATTCGCGAAGCTGTTGCAAATGCATTGATTCATCAAGATTTTTCTGTGACGGGTGCTGGTCCAGTTGTTGAAATATTTGAGAATCGAATTGAGATTACAAATCCGGGAACACCATTGATAGACATAATGAGAATAATAGATAATCCACCTAAATCTAGAAATGAGCAACTTGCTGCGTTGATGCGTAGATTAAGAATATGCGAAGAACTCGGAACAGGGTGGGACAAGATTGTTATCTCATGTGAACTTTTGCAGTTGCCGGCACCTAAAATTAATTTGTATCAAGAAAGCACAAAGGTTACTTTGTTTTCAGAAATGCCTTTTACTAATATTTCAGCTGAAGATAAATTATGGGCTTGCTATTTACATGCATGTATCAAGCAAGTTCAAGGCGAGCATGTTACCAATAAATCACTTCGAGATCGATTTGGTTTGAAAGAATCTTCTTCTGCAAGTGTTTCTCGGCTTATTAAAGATGCTGTAGCTAAAAAAATAATTAAACCCCTTGATCCAACAACTGCACCAAGATACATGAAGTACATTCCATTTTGGGCATAATTTTAACTTGCTGGTAATTTGATGTGGTATTTTGTTTTAAAAAATAATAGCACAAGAAATGCTGTGATTACAAGTGGGTTACACACAAAATGAAGATAAATTTTAACTTGCCGGCAACTTGCTTAAGTCGTCCAAATTCAAAAACAACTATGCGGAAATACAGTAGTGAGAAAACATTTTCTATGTCTTCTTCAAATCTAGTACATTTATACTATTTTAAGCCCACCTTTCCAAGTGGGCTTTTTTATAGCTTTTGTAGTTTGCACCGCCTAGCTGACTTATTATCACCTTTGCAAGAGCAGGATTCGGATTCTTTATTTTTACCGGATACTCAAGCCTTTTCTTATATTCCCACATCAGTTCTCGCTCCCTTCCCAAGGCCATGGCTCGGTCGCCCACGCCCATTTGTCTTCTCTTACTCCACTCTCTAAATCAAGCGGTCCGTAGTCCTTTTCATACTCCTCTTTTGCTTCATCATATAGCTTTTTGTACTTTTTAAAAAATGCTATACCGTCCTTGCAAGTCGGGTGACTGTCAAGGTAAAGGTTTGCGTCTACCATTGCAAAATAATACTGCCTTACCTTGCTTAAAAGCTTATTTTTTGCATTCACCTTTAACTGCCTCCTCTCCTATGAACGGTTTATCAAGCGACGGGAATATTGTACCCCTTGAAAGCGCCGCCTGCTCGTCATATGTCTTTTCCCATTCCTGAAACGGTACATAAGCCATTGCTACCGGTGTATATCTGGGAAACTCCCCCTTCGGCTCAGGACATTCCTTTCCGCAAAACGGAGCTGTACCGTTTCCCACGTCTTTACCGAAGCGGTCAAATATGCCTTTGTCAAATATATCCATATTTATATCCCTTCCTTTATAATTGATTAAATTCACTTCCCTTTAAATAGTATGTAAAGTCCTGCCGAAATGTGACGAAAATTCTGAGCTGAAATAACACAACCCCGAAGCCACGTTCTTATAATCAGAAGTCTGAAAAAATAACCGATAAAAATAAAAAATACGGTTGACGCATATCAAAATATAATGTATAATGTAAGGAGGAATAGGATAAATCGGTGTAATTTTCTTTACCTTTTACTATAAGTTCGGTAAACTCATAGGAGGATTTTTATGAAAAATAATCTTAAAAAAATTATTTCATTCGCTGTATGCTTTGGTGTGCTGTTTTGCTTGGTAATAAGCACAGCCGCTTATAACAATAGAGATTTTGAACAGAATATATTGTCTAAAGGCAGTAAAATAGAGAGCCTTTACAGCAAAAACACAATTTCAAATGACATCATAAGCTCAAACTCTTACAAATTTGAATCTAATAATAATCCGATTTCCTCTGAGATTTTCTGCGCCGATCCAACAGCTGTCGAATATAACGGCAGACTTTATGTGTACGGCACTAACGACCATCAGCAGTATGAAAAAAGCGGTCCTGACAAGAATAATAGCTATGAACATATAAAATCATTAGTAGTTTATTCAACCGATGATATGGTAAACTGGGTTTATCATGGAGTGATCAATACGAAAAAAATCGCTCCATGGATCATTAATTCATGGGCGCCGTCAGTGGTTTCTAGAATTGAGAATGATGGTCTTACACACTTTTACCTTTACTTTTCTAACAGCGGTGCAGGTGTGGGAGTTTTGGAAGCGACTAATCCTTTAGGACCTTGGACTGATCCGCTCGGAAAGCCTTTGATATCCTCCGGAATGAAAGGTCTTGAAGGCTGTCCTTATCCATTTGACCCCGGTGTTTGTATAGACGAAAACGGACAGGGCTGGCTCACTTTCGGCGGCGGAATCGACAGCTATCTTCCAAGTCCTGCAAGAATTGTAAAGCTAGGTGACGATATGCTTTCGTTTGCAAGTGATTTCAAAGAAATTCCTGCGCCGTATTTTCTTGAAGCCAGTGAGTTAAACTATATAAATGGCACTTACGTTTATACTTATAACAGCGATTGGAGCAATCATAAAACGCCGTGGGATTATAACTGTGCCGCTCCGTCTGATTGCAGCATGGTTTATATGACCAGTAAGACTCCGCTTGATCCTGACAGCTGGGAGATGAAAGGCGAATATTTCAAAAATCCGGGATTTTCGGGATTTGATTACAGCAATAATCACACGCATTTCCAAAAGTTCAAGGGCAATTACTATATTTTTTATCACACATTAGCTCTAAGAAAAAGCATGGGCATAGAAGGCGGTTACAGAAGTCTGTGCGTTGATAAGCT
>USCU01000183.1 GCA_900553335.1 uncultured Ruminococcus sp.
GGCTCGGAGATGTGTATAAGAGACAGGTTTTAATGATCCTTCCTGTTTTTATTTTTATAATGTGGTTGATAGCCTCATTACTTATTTTAAAACAGGGTTATATATCCTGACACTAAAGTCAGTTCATTCCACCTGCATGGCAGGTGCTTTTTATCCAAGATAAGAAAAATCCCAACCGAATTCGGCTGGGATTTATTTTTGAAAATATTAAGTTAGAGTTCAGCATAGTAATCAAGAACGGTATCGAATTCATCGTCAGAAAGCCCTCCGATTGCGATAACATAAGAAATATCATCGGATATATCGGTAACGCACCAATCTCTGTCGTATTTAACTACTGTCAGTGTCTGGGAGTGATTTTCCTTTTCGCCGGTTGATTCATCTTTAACTGTATAATCAATATCTGCGATATAGCCGTCTTTGGCAACAAGTGAGCCATTATTATACTCTGTAAGCTCGTCATTGCTCATTGGCTGCATATCAACAATCTGATACTCAAAATCGTAATCAAGCTTGTTTTCTCGGTATATCCGCTGCATTCTTTGACAACCCAGCTTAAAGGTTTTAATATCGCTTGCATTCTCTTTTTCTACAATTGCAGTAAGAGCAGTATCCCCTGTTGCTTCTCTGAAATCATCAAATTCATAGTCCTCTTGAGTTTCATAATAAGCTTCGATCGCTTCTTTGCAATCTCCGGATGAGAAAAATATAAAATAAATAAGAACTCCTGCTGCTATTAAAAGTGCCAAAATTATAATTAGAATTACAATAAGTGTTCCCTTGCCTGATTTTTTAGCCGGCGTAAGATTAACCTCGTTTTCGGGATCGGCATTTTCGCTGGATACCGGATCAGATGTTGCTGCACTGTTTGCAGAGTAGGAAACAAACGGTATAGGATCAGTTGAACGAGGTGTGTTGTAAAGATTCTTCTCGTCCGAAGCAGGTTGCTCGATACTTTCTAAAGCAGGTTCAGCCGCAGGTTCTGAAACTTGCTCAGCGATCGATTCCGCTGCAGGTTTTTCGTTAGATTCCGGCTTTGCTCCGCAGCAAGCGCAGAATTTGTCTTGGTCTGCCAATTGAGCGCCGCAATTTTCACAAAATTTTGACATATAAAATCCCCCTTGTTTTTATTTTATTATAATAACATAAAAGAATTAAAATGTAAATAGTCTTTAATTTTTGAGAGCTATTTTGAACCTTTTAGTGTTTTAAGCTCGTTTTCGTATTCGTCATCGGTCATTTTTCCGTAAAGCGCTGCATCGCATATAAGACCGAGAGCGTCGTATGTGCACCATTCCGAACCTATTCTAAGGACGGTGAAAGTCTTTGTTTCATCCTTGGATTTTGAATCCGAAAAGGTCTGTAATACCTCGACAGTGTATCCTTCCTCAGCGGATATCTGATATCCCTGCCCAAAGGAATCAGCTTTTGAATGCTTATAAGCGAGAAGATCTATCTCGTCAAGCTGCGTGATGTTTTTTACGGTTAATTTAAAGTCTTTTGCTTCTTTGGTTTCAGCGCTGACGGAGATAAGACGCTCTGTTCCTTTTTTTATATCAGAAATAGATACATTGTAATAATCTTCGGCGGCTGTTTTTAAAAGCTCTTCGCTGACAGCTGTTTTTAAATCCTTATAATCCCCTTTTCCGTTAAGAATATTTAAGTAAGATGTTACAGAGGCCTCGTATGTATTATTTTTTATATAGTTTACAAGAATAAACACTACAAAGACAGCTATTATTGAAATCGCGACGATTCCTATAACTGCGTCACGGTATTTTGAAACCTTGAATTTTACAGCTTTTTTCGCCAGAGTCTGTTTTGTGGAGGGTGGATTTTGCGCTAATGATGCGGAGTCGCGTTGAGGGCGTTCTGATATTTTCTTACCGCACCAAGGACAAAACTTTTCGTCCTGTGAAAGCTCTGCGCCGCAAATATGGCAAAAGTTTTGCATATCACCCCTCCTCTTGACTTTTGTACTGACTTTATTCAAGCCCGATTTGCTTGCCGTTTTTAACGATTATTCTCGGTACTCTTTTTGATATTCCGCAGGTTATTTCATATCCGATAGTACCGCATAAATCGGCAATGTCGTCAGCAGTTATCTGCTCGCCGTTTCTGTTGCCTATCAAAATTGCTTCATCGCCTGCTGAAACGTCGATTCCCGTAACGTCAACCATTATCTGATCCATACAGACGTTTCCGACTATTCTGCATTTTTTGCCGTTAATTATGACTGATCCTTTGTTTGAAAGAAGCCTTGGATAGCCGTCGGCATATCCGACTGTTACGGTTGCTATTTTCATATCATTTTCAGCGCAAAATGTTCGTCCGTATCCGACAAAAGTATCGGATTTTATATTTTTTACCATAGAAACTGTTGAAACAAGCTCCATTACAGGCTTAATATCAATGGGAATTTCAAGTGAGTGATTCGGATAAAGTCCGTAAAGGATAATTCCAAGACGTGATAAGTCTGAGCCTTTGGATTTTGAGTATATTCCCCCTGCTGAGTTCAGCCAGTGGCAAATTCCCGTATCGTATCCGTCCTTATTCATCAGCCGCTTGACCTCTTTGATTCGGTTTATTTGCATATCTGTGTAAGCAATATTGTCATAGGAGTCAGAGTCTGCAACGCAAAGATGTGTAAAAATCCCTTTAACGCTAAGGTTTTCAAGAGCATAGATTTTTTCTGCGTCCTTTACGGCACGTTTGATATCATCACAGGGTATTCCTATTCTCGTCATTCCGGTATCGAGCTTTATATGTACTTTAACCTTGCCTTTTTTGGCAAAACGGTTCAGTGTTTCGGCATAGCTTAAGTCAATGCACGCCTGAATAATGTCGTATTTTATGAGTATATCCGCTTCAGCAGGATCAGTATAGCCGAGGATAAGAATATTTCCCGTTATACCGTTTTCCCTTAACTCTATGGCTTCATCTATATTTGAAACCGCAAACCACTTTATTTCTAAATCCTCCTGCAAGCACTTTGATACTGCTTTTACGCTGTGACCGTAAGCGTCCGCCTTAACAACGCACATCAGCGATATTTCATCGGGAAGCGCCGCTTTATAGCTTTTTGCGTTGAAAATGAGATTATCAAGATTGATTCTTGCAGCGGTTCTTTTAGTAT
>USCU01000184.1 GCA_900553335.1 uncultured Ruminococcus sp.
CTTTTGTATAAGATGAAGCAAAAGGTCAAGAGGACCTTCAAACGCTTCGAGCTTAAAAGAAATTACGCCCATAAAAAATCCTTCCGAAATTACATGAAAATAATATCAACCCAGCCGGATAAAAAGTCTATTCCGCTAAACAAAAGATTCACCAAAAAATTAAGAGGATAATCAAGAATTCCTGAAAAAATGATAACTAAAAAGGCTAAGCTTATATACATTTGATAATCCTGTATCTTCCACTGATATTTAAGCGGCAAAAATGTTGTTAAAACTCTCGATCCGTCAAGCGGCGGAATCGGCAATAGATTAAATATTGCAAGGGATAAATTGACTACTACGAAATAGCTTAAAATAATCTCAACATAATATATCGTTTGAGTCATCTCTGCCATAAAAATAAACACTACAAATTTATACAATACGAGTCCTATATATCCGACAATTATATTAGACAGCGGACCTGCAAGTGCCGTTATGATACTGCCTGATCTAATATGTTTAAATCTGTTAGGATTTACAGGAACAGGCTTTGCCCAGCCGAACCCCGTAAGTACAAGGCAGATCGCTCCGATCGGATCAATGTGCGAAATAGGATTAAGAGATAGCCTTCCCATATTTTCAGCAGTTCTGTCCCCAAGCTTTCTTGCTGCAAATGCGTGTGCATATTCATGAATAGGCAAAACCATAAATATAATAAGAATTCGTACCCCATATTTTAAAACATTCTCTACTGTCATAATCGTATCTTATCCTCCGTTAAATAAAAACTACATTTAAACACAATCAAAATATATACAAAGATATTGTACCATACTTAGGTAAAAATTACAAGCAAAAAAGCTATTTTAATTTATCGCTATAGTACAAAGTGAAATTGTGAACAAATTTTAAATATTAAAAAAAGTGCTTGCTTTTATCAGTAAAATCTGATAAAATAACATAGTTGCTATGAAACTTTAAAAGGAGGTGCGGCATTATGGCAAAATGCAGTATTTGCGGAAAGGGTGTTACTTTCGGTATTAAGTTATCACACTCTCACAGAAGAACAAACAGAACTTGGAAGCCAAATGTTAAGAGGGTTAAGGCTATCGTTAACGGCACTCCTTGTCATATTTACGCTTGTTCAAGATGTATACGTTCCGGTAAAGTTGAAAGAGCGTAATCATTTTAAGCTTATTTTACAGTCGGTTTTTACCGGCTGTATTTTTTTATTTGTATAAAAAAACCCGTGTAGTGCTTTAAAGCATTACACGGGTTTTCATTTATGAAGCTTTTTCGCTAGTCAAAGCAGATTCGGACTGTAATTCGGAAGAATCTGTACTTTCCAGGGCATCAGAAGTATCTGATTCTCCCTCAATATTTACTCTTATCATATCGTGGAATACTATAGCGTCGGATACAGACATTCTCTGATCTGTATAAGCAATACGCTCATTTATATATTCCTGATCGACAACTCCATCGTTATATCGCTTCGCTAATTCAGATCCCGAATAAGTATCTCTGATGGTATACACTTTTTCTGTTGCTTTGCCTTCAGCATCATCGTCATCCGAATTTATATCTGCATCGCTCGACTCCTCAGGCACAGGCGGAATATATTTAGGCAGTCCATCGGAATAATCTGTCTGCATATTCGCAGGCACTTTTACCATTACATTTTCGTAATCTGTAAGATCAAAATACTCATTATCTGCTGATGAATAATAAACCTTATCTGTAATAAAGTTAGCACTCGGCAAAATTACCGTATTATTAGATGCTCCTTCTCCGAAAAGATCGTGACCTAAAGCGTACTTGCTCTCGTAGCCAAACATATTACCAAGAGTTGGAAGACAGTCATACATTCCGCCAATCGTAGTAATCTCCTTCGGAGTATATTCCTTATGATCCTTTGTCCATATGATAAACGGAACTTTTCTGTTTAAATTATAGCAATACTCATTAACCGGAACATATCCCTCATCGCCTTCTTCTCTTACAGTATCCGTATATGGATCATAATTGAGATAGTATTCATATTCCGACTCTTTAACCTTTGCATCATGATCGCCATAAATAACAAGCACGGTATTATCCAAAAGTCCCTCGCTATCAAGCTCTTCAATCAGCTCTCCTAATGCCTGATCCGCATAATTAACGCTCTTAAAGTAATTTCCGAGCTTTGTTCCCTCTAAAAACGGCGCAGACTTTTCTTCATACTTCCCTGTTTGTGCATTGTACTCTTTATACTTAAAGTCAACCTCATATCCGCTGACAGCTGCAGCACCGCTAAAAGGAGTGTGATTGGATAGCATTATTAATGTTCCCATCCAATTTTCGTTTTCACTTGCAATCGTTTTTATCTTTTCAACCGACTGAGAGAAAAAGTCCTTATCGTTAAGTCCCATTCCGACTATCTGTTCAGGATCATCCAAGTCGATATCATAATCATTTGTATAATTAAAGAATTTATCGTATCCAAGCGATTTGTGAAGCTCTATCCTGTTCCAGAAAGAACCATTGTTTGCGTGCATGCTGAAAGTATAATATCCCTTTTCCTTTAACAGCTTTTGCGTTGTTACATAATATCTGTCAGGATAGCTTACAGCAACAGTTCCGTTCGATGCCGGCAGCAGCGAGGACGAGAAAGTAAATTCGCTGTCAGAGCTTGTTCCTATACTCTCCTGAGCATAGAAATTACTGAAATAAAGCCCCTCCTTTGCCAGCTTATTCAAATTTGGAGTAACCTCCACACCGTTAAATGAGGTTTCCATTGCAAATTGCTGAATACTTTCAGCGTGTATTACAAGAATATTCTTCCCCTCAAAAATGTTCTTGTATTTGTCTTTTTTTGCCGTTTGTTCCGGCTTCTCTGTTTCGCTGCTGCTATCGTAGAAGCTGTTAAACGTTTCCTTGCTTTTTTCAACTCCGAATACGGTATTAAGTGAATGCTTAATTGTTGAAACTACATCAGAAACAGTATAAGTATACTCTCCGAACTCCGTAACTACAGATACTCTGTTCCAGTTCTTGACAAGACGTGACAAATCAGTAGCCGTAACCTGTGTGAAAAACACTCCAAAAACTACAATCGAAGCAATAAATGTTACTAACGCTGTTTTATGAGCATTTTTTTTGCTGTATTCATTA
>USCU01000185.1 GCA_900553335.1 uncultured Ruminococcus sp.
ATCGTCGGCAGCGTCAGATGTGTATAAGAGACAGCATAAAGAGCTTTTGGGAACATGGGAGCAAAACGCAAGTCTTTTTAAACCCGGTCAGACAGTAGGAGGAACTGTAAGATCAATCGAAAGCTACGGAATTTTTATTGAACTTCGGCCCAATCTCGCCGGACTTGCAGAAAACAGAGAAGATGTTTTTGTAGGTCAGAAAACCTCTGTATACATCAAATCTATAATTCCGGAAAAAATGAAAGTAAAGCTTATAATAGTTGATGTTTTTGACGATGAGGAAACAGATAGGTCTTTTGAATACTACATAAAATCAGGAAACATGACTCATTGGGAATACTCGACAGCGGAATCGGAAAGAAAAATAATATCGGTATTTTAAAAAGAGCGGACAAATGTGTCCGCTCTTTTGGTGTTCTTTATTTCTTTCTTATCATTTTTCGGTATTCAAAAGCTGTTCTCTCCTGCTTGTTATCACCAAACTCATAATAAACTCTGTCCTTAATATTATCAGGCAAATACTGCTGACTTACCCAGTGGTTTTTATAATCATGAGGATAAAGATAATGCTGACCTTTGACTTTTGCATCCGCTCCATCAAAGTGCTTATTTTGAAGTTGTCTTGGAATGCTTCCCAAAAGTCCTGCTTTTACATCAGCTAAAGCTGCATCTATCGCCATTTCTGCACTGTTTGATTTCGGAGCAGTACAAAGTAAGATTATCGCTTCGGCTAATGGAATTCGAGCCTCCGGCAAGCCTAGCTGCAAAGCGGAATCTACTGCCGATTTTGCTACAACAATCCCCAACGGATAAGCAAGTCCTATATCCTCGGCAGCAATTACAAGAAGCCTTCGGCAAAGTGAAGGCAAATCCCCCGCCTCCATAAGTCTTGCAGCATAGTGAAGCGCTGCGTTCTCATCGCTTCCTCTGACAGATTTTTGAAAAGCGGAAAGAATATCATAATGCTCATCCCCAGACTTATCATACCTCATGCTGCTTTTTTGCGTTAAAAGATGTGCGCTTTCAAGCGAAACTCTTAGTTTATCTTCAGATTTATCAGCAGACAAAAAGCATAACTCAACTGTGTTAAGAGATTTTCTTACATCTCCGCCGCAGCCCTTTGCAATATGCTCAACAACGCCCTTATCAAGCGATAGCCGAACCTTATTCTCATCAGCTAATATCTGAAACGCTCTCTTTACTGCGACAACGGTATCCTCCCAAGAAACAGGCTTAAACTCAAAAACAGTCGATCGGCTTATAATCGCACCAAAAACGTAAAAATACGGATTTTCGGTTGTTGACGCAATAAGAGTTATCTTTCCGTTTTCAATATATTCTAAAAGAGATTGCTGTTGTTTTTTATTTAAATACTGAATCTCATCAAGATAGAGTAAAATTCCGTTGTATCCTTCAAACGTATCAGTTGACGCAATAATCTCCTTGATGTCCGAAATAGACGCACTCGTTCCGTTAAGCTTATACATTTTTAAATTTGTGTTTTCTGATATTATTCTCGCAACTGTTGTTTTTCCCGTTCCCGAAGGACCGTAAAAAATCATGTTAGGAATTTTACCGCTCTCTATTATTTTTCTTAACGGTTTATCCTTATTAAGCAAATGAGCCTGACCGACAACATCGTCAAGCTTATTTGGTCTGATTCTGTCTGCCAAAGGCTTGTTCACGTCGGCTCAGGCTCCTTTAAATTCAAATTTAGTAAAGAGGATACTTTTCACAAAGAGAAGATACCTTTTCTCTTATTTCATCAGCTTTGGCATCAAAATCTGTTGCTGTCAGATAAATGCATTCTGCAATTACTTCCATATCATCCTCGTTAAGTCCTCGTGTAGTTACAGCAGGTGTTCCTATTCTTATGCCGCTTGTAATAAACGGACTCTGAGGATCGTTTGGAATGGCATTCTTGTTTACTGTGATATATACCTCATCTAGTCTATGCTCAAGCTCTTTTCCTGTAATTCCGAAAGGTTGAAGATCAACAAGCATAAGATGATTGTCTGTTCCACCTGATACAAGTCTAAAGCCTCTCTTTACAAGTCCTTCAGCAAGAGCTTTAGCATTTAACACAACTTGATGCTGATAGTCCTTAAACTCAGGCTTTAATGCTTCTCCGAAGCAAACTGCTTTAGCAGCAATAACGTGTTCAAGCGGTCCGCCTTGTGTTCCGGGGAAAATCGCCTTATTGATCTTTTTAATAAGCTCTTCATCGTTTGTTAAAATGAGTCCTCCACGAGGTCCTCTTAAAGTCTTGTGAGTTGTAGTTGTAACAACATCCGCAATTCCAACAGGTGTTGGATGCTCTCCTGCTGCTACAAGTCCTGCAATATGAGCCATATCTACCATAAAATATGCTCCGACTTTCTTTGCAATCTCAGAAATTCTTGAAAAATCTATAATTCTCGGATATGCTGAAGCGCCTGCAACTATAAGCTTAGGCTTGCATTCAAGTGCCTTTCTCTCAACTTCATCATAATCTATTCTCTCATCATCACCAAGCTCATAAGACACAAAATTAAAGTATTTTCCCGAAATATTTACAGGACTTCCGTGTGTAAGATGTCCTCCGTGTGCAAGGCTCATTCCCATAATAGTATCTCCGGGGTTTACAAGTGCAAAATAAACTGCTGTGTTTGCCTGAGCTCCGGAGTGAGGCTGAACGTTAGCATACTTTGCACCGAAAAGCTTGCAAGCACGGTCAATAGCTATGTTTTCAACAACGTCAACACATTCGCATCCGCCATAGTAGCGCTTTGCAGGATATCCCTCGGCATATTTATTTGTCAAAACACTTCCCATTGCTGCCATAACAGCACCCGATACGATATTCTCACTCGCAATAAGCTCAAGATTTCTGCGCTGTCTTTTAAGCTCTGCATCCATTGCTTCGCCGACTTCGCTGTCAAACTTTGTTACATAACCAATTGTATCCATCATTTCCATAAAATATCGTCCTCCGTTATTCAAGATATAGTAATTATACTATACTTTGTTTATTTTTGCAAGTATAAAAAAGGATAAGCAAATCGCCTATCCTTTAGTCTGTAGAAAAAGCACACTTTTAAAATATTGTCGCGTAGGCGGACATGTGCCGACGCAGCG
>USCU01000186.1 GCA_900553335.1 uncultured Ruminococcus sp.
CTTGCGGAAAAGATATGCACGATGTTTCACAGCATGGAGTGAGGCTTGTTGCATTTGTAAGATATGCAAAGAGAATAGGTTTACATAGTCTTGCTGAATGCATTGTGAAAAACGAAGAAAAGGGAATTTTATATCAGAGTGATCCAGTGAATTATACAGGAGATTATGATAATTTTAATACAGAAGATGCAGTTATAGAACTTTTAATGAAAGGGAATTTGAAAGAAGATGCAAAACAATAAAATAGTAATTAAAGGCGCTAGAGAACACAATCTTAAAAATGTTGATATAACTTTACCGAGGGACAAGCTTATTGTCATTACCGGTCTTTCAGGCTCAGGTAAGTCATCGCTTGCCTTTGACACTATATTTGCTGACGGACAGCGCAGGTACATGGAATCTCTTTCGTCATACGCAAGACAGTTTTTGGGGCAAATGGAAAAGCCTGACGTTGATTCTATCGAAGGAC
Source organism: uncultured Ruminococcus sp. (assembly GCA_900553335.1). Taxonomy (GTDB): domain Bacteria; phylum Bacillota; class Clostridia; order Oscillospirales; family Ruminococcaceae; genus UMGS1601. The sequence goes on from USCU01000186.1 coordinate 470, forward strand.
TTTCTCCTGCGATTTCCATTGATCAGAAAACCACCTCTAAAAATCCTCGATCAACAGTCGGAACAGTAACTGAGATTTATGATTATCTTCGTCTTTTGTATGCAAGAATAGGTGTTCCGCATTGTCCTATATGCGGAAAAGAAATTAAGCAGCAGACAATAGATCAGATTGTTGATAAAATTTATGATCTTCCTGAGGGAACTAAAATTCAGCTTTTAGCTCCTGTTATAAGAGGGCGTAAGGGAGAACACCAAAAGGAATTTGAAAGAGCCAGAAAAGCAGGATATGTAAGAGTAAGGGTAGACGGAATTATTTATGATTTATCGGAAAAAATAATTCTTGAGAAGAACAAAAAGCACAATATTGAAGTAGTCGTTGACCGCCTTGTAATAAAAGACGGCATAAAAAGCCGTCTTACTGATAGCATTGAAACGATTTCGCATATAACCGGAGGACTTGTGATGTGCGACGTTATCGGCAAAGAGGAGCTTTTGTTCTCACAGAATTATTCTTGTCCTGATCATGATTTTTCCATGAGCGAGCTTACTCCGAGAATGTTTTCGTTTAATAACCCGTACGGAGCGTGTGAGCATTGTACTGGACTCGGCGTTTTTCAGGTAATAGATCCTGAGCTTATACTTCCCAATAAAGATCTGTCAATTTTACAGGGAGGAATTAAAGCTAACGGATGGAACTCGCTTACTGATGATTCTTTTGCAATGACATATTATCGTGCATTAAACAAAAGATACGGAATACCTCTTGATAAGCCTATAAAAGATTTATCAAAGGAGCATATCGACATACTTTTATATGGAACGAAAGGCGAGAAGCTTAAGCTTACCAGAAGTTCTTCAAACGGCTGGAACGGAACATTCGAATCAGAATTTGAGGGAATTATCAACTCGCTGGAAAGACGTTATCGTGACGGTGCGAGCGACTATACCAAAAAGGATATTGAATCTTGTATGTCTGAGGAGGACTGTCCTGCATGTCACGGTGACAGACTCAAGAAGGAGATTTTAGCCGTAACCGTCGGAGGCGTAAACATATCCGATTTGTGCAAAATGAGTATTTCAGAGTCACTTGACTTTTTTGATAAACTCAGCGATACTCTGCCTGAACGTGATTTAATGATCGGAAAACTTATTATAAAAGAGATCAAAGAACGTTTGGGATTTTTAAAAAGCGTCGGACTTGAATATCTTACTCTTTCACGTTCAAGCGGAACACTTTCAGGCGGAGAAAGCCAGAGAATTCGGCTTGCAACTCAAATAGGTTCTTATCTTATGGGGGTATTGTATATCCTCGATGAGCCGTCAATTGGTCTTCATCAAAGAGATAACGACAAGCTTATAGCAACGCTGAAAAGGCTGAGGGATTTAGGAAATACTCTTATTGTTGTAGAACATGATGAAGATACGATGAGAAATGCTGATTTTATAGTTGATGTTGGACCAGGTGCAGGAATTCACGGCGGTGAAATCGTGTGTGCAGGAACGCTTGATAAGATTTTAAAATGCAAGAGGTCGGTAACAGGGCAATATTTGTCCGGTGTAAAAAAAATCCCTGTTCCTAATGAAAGAAGAAAAGGAAGCGGGAAGTTTTTAGAGGTAATAGGTGCTTCGCAAAATAACTTGAAAAACATAAACGTAAAAATTCCTTTGGGAGTATTCACCTGTGTCAGCGGAGTATCCGGTTCGGGAAAATCATCGCTCGTCAATGAAATAATATACAAGGAGCTTGCAGGAAAGCTCAACAGAGCTAGAATTCGACCGGGTAAATTCAAAAAAATGAACGGTCTTGAGTATCTTGACAAAGTTATAAATATTGATCAGTCGCCTATAGGAAGAACCCCTCGCTCTAATCCGGCAACATATACAGGAGTTTTTACTGATATCCGAGAGCTTTTTGCGTCTACTAACGATGCTAAAATAAAAGGCTATAATTCAGGACGTTTTTCTTTTAATGTCAAAGGAGGACGGTGCGAAGCTTGTGAGGGAGATGGCATCTTAAAAATAGAAATGCACTTTTTACCTGATGTTTATGTTCCTTGTGAGGTTTGTAAGGGTAAAAGATATAACAGAGAAACACTTGATGTTTTATACAAAGGTAAAAACATTCATGACGTCCTTGAAATGACAGTAGAGGAAGGCTGTGAATTTTTCAAAAACATACCGAAAATTGCGAGAAAGCTGCAAACTCTTTTAGATGTTGGCTTGGGATATATAAAAATTGGACAACCGGCTACAACTCTTTCGGGAGGCGAAGCTCAAAGAGTAAAGCTTGCTACAGAGCTTTCAAAAAGACCAACCGGCAAAACTATATATATTCTCGATGAGCCGACAACAGGACTTCACACTGCGGATGTTCACATGCTTATTGAAGTGCTTCAAAAGCTTTCTGACAGCGGAAATACCGTGTTGGTGATAGAACATAATCTCGATGTTATAAAAACTGCGGATTATGTTATAGATATAGGTCCTGAGGGCGGTAACGGCGGCGGAGAAATCGTTTTGGCAGGAACTCCGGAAGAAATTGCTAAGTGTGAAGCTTCGTATACTGGACAATACCTGAAAAGTGTGTTAAAATGATTTTATTCAACGTTTTCAACGGGGG
>USCU01000187.1 GCA_900553335.1 uncultured Ruminococcus sp.
ATCTACACAGAGTAGATCGTCGGCAGCGTCAGATGTGTATAAGAGACAGGGGTAGTCGAAATCCTTATAACTTCCAAAAGGTTGTATAATACGCTTGCAAGTCTTGGCTTTTTGGTTTCGTCTTTTCCTAAAATCCAAGGCTCAGTTTCGTCAATGTATTTGTTTGCACGGGAGATCACCTTGAATATTTCAGCAAGTGCATTGTTAAGCTGAGTTTTGTCAACAAACTCGTCAACCTTTTCACGAAGAGCTAACGCATCGGAGATAAGCTCGGAGTCGTACTCGCCCTCTTCACGGCAGGTCGGAAGTGTTCCGCCGAAGTATTTAGCAGCCATAGCTACAGTTCGTGAAACAAGATTTCCCAGTCCGTTTGCAAGATCGGAGTTGATTCTGTTTATCATTATCTCATTTGAAAACGAGCTGTCTGCGCCAAGAGCCATTTCCCTTAAAATATGGTAACGGATAGCGTCAGAACCGTAACGCTTTCCGAGTACAAACGGATCTACTACGTTTCCGAGCGATTTTCCCATTTTCTTTCCGTTGAATGTTATCCAGCCGTGTACGGCAAGATGCTTTGGAAGAGGCAGGTCAAGCGCCATAAGCATTGCAGGCCATATAATAGCGTGGAAACGCATGATGTCCTTTGCAACCATGTGAACGTCCGCCGGCCAGAATTTGTCATAGTCGCCGTACTCTTCATTGTAAAATCCGAGAGCAGAGATGTAGTTTGAAAGTGCGTCTATCCAAACGTAAACAACGTGTCCTTCATCAAAGGTAACCGGGATTCCCCATTTAAAGGTAGTTCTTGAAACACAGAGATCCTCAAGTCCCGGCTTTATAAAGTTGTTTACAAGCTCGATCGCTCTTGTTTTAGGGCGAAGATAGTCGGTTTCTGTCAAAAGCTTTTCTATTCTGTCGGCAAACGGCGACATTTTTAGGAAATAAGCTTCCTCCTTAGCTTCCGTTACATCTCTTCCGCAGTCAGGACATTTTCCGTCAACGAGCTGTGACTCAGTCCAAAAGCTTTCGCATGGAACACAGTATTTTCCGCTGTATTCGCCTTTGTAAATATAGCCCTTGTCATAAAGCTCCTTGAATATTTTCTGAACAGTTTTGATGTGATAATCGTCGGTAGTTCTAATATATCTGTCATAGCTTATGTTCATAAAGCTCCAAAGGCTTTTAAAGTTTTCAACTATTTCATCAACATACTGCTTTGGAGTAACTCCCTTTTCAGCAGCCTTTTGTTCGATCTTAAGTCCGTGTTCGTCCGTACCCGTGAGGAACATTACATCATAGCCCTGCATTCGCTTATATCTCGCAATCGAATCGCAAGCGGCAGTTGTATAACAGTGACCGATATGCGGATTGCCTGATGGATAATAAATAGGCGTTGTGATGTAAAACGGTTTTTTCGTCATGTCTTTTCCTCCTCGATTTTTCTATGCAATGCACGATTAAATATAGTATATCACTAATTGTAAAAATATTCAAGACTTAAATTTTGCATTGTACAGCTTTGTCATCTGAATAAAAAAAGACAAGCCGTTATTTGCTTGTCCTTTTAGATGTTAGAAGTTAGAATCCAAGAGCCAAAGGCAAGAATAATTTGTATACTCAATTAAATCAACAACTGATTCGACATAATTTGACAAAAAATCACCCTTGTGCTATGATAGACGCAAGGGTGTCTGCATTAACGGTAGGCGGTTTCTCCCGTAAGGGAGGTGATAACTATGGTTACATACTCGGATATGTTTTTATTAGCCAGTATAATTATCAATGTTATCTCTCTTTGTTACATAATATTTAGTAACAAAAGATAATTTTTTATTTTATAAATAAAAAATAACCGCCGTAACTTTTCCCGAGTTGGCGGTTATTTTTTGACCAAAACTATGGAGAAACCGCTTATCGCAGACTCCCTTTTTATTTATATTATATCATATCTTTGGCTTTTGTCAAGGGCTAAATAATTGACAATGGGTAATTAATTAGGAGTTAGGAATTATGTGTGTAAAAGACTACCTTCGTTTAACGGAGAGTGGCATGAAAGCAGGCAATATTAGAACTCGCAAACTAGCAATCAAGTAGGTCAGCGAAGTTCCCTTTCGATCAATACTTTCCCAAAAATCAAAATTTTTCTAATATACAAAGTGTAAAAGTAAAGAAAAAGGGGAAAAAGGTGTCGGAAAGGGTGTGCAGAGGGAAAACAAAGGGAAAAGGGGGAAACTCTTTACTTTTATAGAGTTTTGTTAGTGTCCCCCTTTTCCATAGGTTGTCCCTTTGCTAGAGGTAAGAATTAATCGTTTTTTTGCAAAGGGCAAACCTAAGAAGAGGGGAAGGAAAATAAAACCCACCAAAAGCAGAGGGACTCCCCCTCTTCTTTAGTTTTCCCTTTCCGAATCCCTTTCCAACATCTTCTCCCTCTGCCCTCTGTTTTTGTAGAAAGTTATTGAGAAAGTTTTGTGAGAGCCAAATCCTGCACGCATTCGGATTTGGCGTAAACTTTATATTGTATGTGCAAAATAGCTCCTGACGGTAATGTGCTGGAATGTGTTTTATTATCTCAAAGTTTGTTTCAACTTATTAATTACGCATTATGAATTACGAATTATTCTAAAATTCCGCATTCCGAATTAAATTTGCCGCACTTGTATATTTTTTAATCTTGATGTATAATTAAATTAGGTAAAAACTTACTTTAGGAGGAAATTTTATGAGAGCCAGCGGAATATTGATGCACATTTCTTCTCTGCAGGGCGAATACGGAATAGGAAAGCTTGGACAGGAAGCATATGATTTTGTTGATTTTTTGGTTTCGGCAAAGCAAACCTACTGGCAGGTCCTTCCTATAAGCCCTACAAGCTATGGAGATTCGCCGTATCAGAGCTTTTCAGTATTTGCGGGGAATCCGTATTTTATAGATTTTGATGTGCTTGAAAAAGAGGGGCTTTTGAAAAAATCACAGTACAATAATGTTTTTTGGGGAGAGTCGCAGACCGAAGTCGACTATTCGGCGATATACCAAAATATTTTCAAGGTTTTAAAGATTGCATACAAGAATTT
>USCU01000188.1 GCA_900553335.1 uncultured Ruminococcus sp.
ATCTACACAGAGTAGATCGTCGGCAGCGTCAGATGTGTATAAGAGACAGATTTTGCATCAGCCGTTTAGAGCATTGAAATTGCAATATCCAACTAAAGTGGAAGGGTCATCTACTTTATTGTTGAATGCTTGTGCTCCGCAGGCACAGCATGTGAAAATGATTTTCCCTGCTCGTGAAAATATGCCGAAAGTAGCTATGCCTGAAGTGGAAGTACATTGGTATGATGGCGGTATGATGCCAGAACGTCCGAAAGGATTCCCAGAAGGAAAACAACTGATGCAGAGCGGTGGTGGTTTGACTATTTTCCACGGAACGAAAGATACTTTGATTTGCGGATGTTATGGACAGAATCCTTGGTTGCTTTCTGGTCGTAAACCAAATGCGCCAAAGGTTTGTCGTCGTGTTCCCAATGCTATGAACGGTGGTCACGAGATGGACTGGGTACGTGCATGTAAAGAAAATAAATCTAACCGTATCATGACTAAGTCTGATTTCTCAGAAGCCGGACCAATGAATGAAATGGTGGCAATGGGTGTATTGGCTATTCGTTTGCAAGCGCTGAATAAGACTCTTGAATGGGATGGAGCTAACATGTGCTTTACGAATATCGGTGATAACGAAACGATCCGTACCGTTATCAAAGACGGATTCAAGATTCATGATGGTCATCCGACATTTGACAAGACATGGACTGATCCGATTAATGCGAAACAGTTTGCTGCTGAATTAGTGAAACATACTTATCGTGACGGCTGGAGACTGCCTGATATGCCGAGATAAATTAGAAATTAAAGATAAAAAATTAAATCGTTATTATCATGAAAAAAGTATTTTATCCATTAGCTTGTTGTTGTCTTGCTGCAGGAGTTTTTGCTTCTTGCGGTGGTCAGAAAAAAGCAAATGCTCAGGAAGAACCGAGCAAAGTTGCATTGTCTTACTCTAAATCATTGAAAGCACCGGAAACTGATAGTTTGAATCTGCCTGTTGACGAAAATGGTTATATCACAATCTTTGATGGTGAAACATTTAACGGGTGGCGTGGTTATGGAAAAGACCGTGTTCCTACTAAATGGACAATCGAAGATGGCTGTATCAAATTCAACGGTTCTGGCGGCGGTGAAGCTCAAGACGGTGATGGTGGTGACTTGATCTTTGCTCACAAATTTAAAAACTTCGAGTTGGAATTGGAATGGAAGGTTGCTAAAGGTAGCAATTCAGGTATTCTGTATTTAGCTCAGGAAGTTACTTCTAAAGACAAAGATGGTAATGATGTGCTTGAACCTATTTATATTTCCGCACCTGAATATCAGATCTTGGATAATGCCAATCATCCGGATGCTAAATTGGGTAAAGATAACAATCGTCAGTCGGCTTCTTTGTATGACATGATTCCGGCAGTGCCTCAAAACTCTAAACCGTTTGGCGAATGGAACAAGGCTAAGATTATGGTTTATAAAGGTACAGTGGTTCATGGACAAAACGATGAAAACGTACTTGAATATCATTTGTGGACAAAACAATGGACTGATATGTTGCAGGCAAGTAAGTTCAGCGAAGATAAATGGCCTTTGGCATTTGAATTGCTGAATAACTGTGGTGGCGAAAATCACGAAGGTTTCATCGGTTTGCAAGATCACGGTGATGATGTTTGGTTCCGCAACATCCGCGTGAAGGTTTTGGACTAATCAAATAGTAATAAGAAGGCACGGGTTACACGTATTTCACGTTTTTTTGAATGGCGATTGCCATAGAGTAACCGTGAGGTCTGTGTAATCCGTGCCTGTTTTTTCTATATAAATCTAATAATTGTAATCCCCTGATATCTATTATATGAAAACAAAAATTTATTTATGTGCGTTGGCTGCTCTTTTCATGATTCCACAGGCAATGACGGCACAAACTAAGAAGAAAGCTAAAAAAGAAGTAGCTATTCAACTCTATTCTGTCAGAGATATATTGAATAAGGTAGACAATAAAAATGGTAAGTGTGACCCCACTTATACTGCTCTTCTGAAGAAATTGGCAAACATGGGATATACCGGTGTTGAAGCTGCCAATTATAACAACGGTAAATTTTATGACCGGACTCCCCAACAGTTTAAGAAAGATGTCGAATCGGCAGGATTAAAAGTTTTGTCTTCACATTGTACCAGACAATTGTCCAAAGAAGAATTGGCTTCCGGTGACTTGTCAGAGTCTCTTCAATGGTGGGATCAGTGTATTGCCGATCATAAAGCTGCAGGAATGAAGTACATCGTAGCTCCTTGGATGGATGTTCCAAAAACGCTTAAAGATTTGAATACATATTGCACTTATTTTAATGAGATAGGCAAACGTTGCAAACAACAAGGTTTGTCATTTGGATATCATAATCACGCTCATGAATTTCAGAAAGTAGAAGATAAAGTAATGTATGATTATATGCTGGAACATACGAATCCTGAATATGTCTTCTTCCAGATGGACCTTTATTGGGTAGTTCGCGGACAAAACAGTCCTGTTGATTATTTTAATAAATATCCCGGCCGCTTCAAGATATTCCATGTTAAGGATCACAGAGAGATCGGACAAAGCGGAATGGTAGGTTTTGACGCTATCTTTAAGAATGCAAAAACTGCAGGTGTTAACTATCTCGTTGCTGAAATCGAGGGTTATAGTATGCCGGTAGAAGAGAGTGTGGAAGTGAGCTTGGATTATTTGTTGGACGCTCCTTTTGTGAAGAGTTCATACGCTAAATAGCGTGTGAATTGCTAAAATTGAAGCATAAAAAAAGTCTGTGCATGCTTTTGCATGGCAGACTTTCAATTCTCTCTAAGCTGTTTCTGAATTATTCAGCTACAGTTTCAGTTGCAGTGCTATCAGCATTCAAAGAATCTGCTGCTGCGGCTGCTGCTTGTTCAGCTTCAAGAGCTGCTGCTTCTACTGCTGCGATTGAGTCAGCGATACGGATAGAATCCTGAGTTGCTTTTGCTGCGTCAGCTGCTTTGTTACCACATGATGCGAATGATACTGCTACGATAGCTACGGCCATCAAAACTAATTTTTTCATTTTCTTTGCTT
>USCU01000189.1 GCA_900553335.1 uncultured Ruminococcus sp.
GTGCATGTTATCTCTATAATATTCGCGTCCGTCTTTTATAATGTTTTCGTAATATGCTCCAAAACATGTCTTTTTATCAATAATTGGTTTTTGATCTTTATCAATATAGTAGCTTCCTGTTACATTCCATGAATCCTCATTTGAAACTATCTTTTTTTCAAAATCAACATTTGTAACAAATGCATCTGATTTAACATGAGATTCTTCGCTATAAGAATAAAAACTGTAGGTCGATAATGTATAATTTCCGGAATTTACAATGTTGTCTATTTTGTTTATACGGGATTTAACGCTTTTATCCGGCTTGAACGTCACATCTTCTTTATTAAGAAATTTTTCTTTAATTTTCATAGATTCAGTTACAATCTCCGAATCCTCGCTTATATGCGGAGCTGACGCATACATTAAAGCTTCGGGGATATCCACGCAGCCGGTAAATGCTGCTGCGCTGATGCATACTGCAGAAAACAGCGCTATTGTTCTCACTTTTTTCAATTCTGCCACTCTCCTTTTAATATGTCTGCAACTTCGCAAGCGTCAACGCCAAGTCTATCCAGCTTTTTTAAATAGCTTTGTGTTTCTTTTTTTACAAGCTCCTTTTGACGGCTTTTTACAAGCTCATCGTCCTCCGTTACAAATCTGCCGGATGTACGGTTTGCGTGTACAAATCCTGAGCGTTCAAGCTCTGCCATAGATTTTTGCATAGTATTCGGATTGACCACAGCTTCTTGTGCAAGCTCTCGTACACTGGGAAGTTTAGAGCCGAGCGGATAAATTCCGTTTATGATTCTTACTTCTATTTCTTCATAAACCTGAATGTAAACCGGTCTGTCCGATGTTATTTTCCATGCCATTTAATCACCTCGTTCTTAGGCTTTGTATTAGTGTATTACTTACATAGTACAGTATAACAGTTGTCAATATGTTTGTCAATACTTTTTTAGAAAAACTTTTGAATATTGTAAGAAAAAGATTATAAATGCCTGAAAATACAAAAGACACAGGGAAACAAAAATAAACTGCCATAGATGGTGCAGGCAGTAAAACTAAGCAGTAATCCAAATTTTTATTCAATTGATCTTAATGAAACACCTTTTGCTTTTAATATAATATTTCTTTTTTATAAGCTTGTATGTTTGCACATTTTGACATAACTAAACCTCCTATGGCAGTTATTTACTTTTGCCATAGGAGGTGATTATTTAGTATTATCCGTTTTTGCGGACTTGTTCATTTAAATCTGACTGCTTTATTGATTAATGATGAAAGCTACTGCTCATCATATTTTATAAAGTTTCCGTCAGGATCGTAGTATCCGTCTGAGGTTTCAATAAATGTTCCGTTTTCGTCGTAATATCCCGGGTAGAAGTTTCCGTCGTCATCATAGACGCCTTCTTCGCCGTCGTTTTCACTGCTTTCTCCGAGAGCTTTGTTTCTTCGTTTTATCCAAATAATAATAACTATCAGAGCGGCAAGCAGAACTATAACTATCATAATCATTATTGGTATCAAAAGCTTCATGTACTGCGGTGTTGCCTGCGGGTTATCCGAGTCGTTTTTTTCAGTTGTTTTTGATACTGTTGACGAAGTTGTAGGAGGTTCTGTCCTTGCAGTTGTTAAATCTTGGACCTGCGCCGTTGCCCTCGGAGGATCGGTTTGATATACCTCAGGTTCAGGTTGTTCAGTTGTAGTTGCTTCCTCTGTAGCTGCTTGAGTAGTCGCAGCGGCAGTAGGAGCTTCTGTAGCGGGTTCAAAAGTCAAGGGCTCTGTCTGTGGTTCATCGTCTGTTAAAGGTTCGGTATCAATAACTGCCTGAGTAGTATCTTCTGCAATTATGCCAGGCTCCGGTGAAACGGTTTCGTTTTCGGCAAAAGCAGAAATTGAACACATCGAAAACGCAAGCACAGATATGGACATGATTGCGGCTGGAATTCGCTTCATATTTATCATTCCTTTCAGTTTCAAGACTGTTCGATAAAGGGTGCAGCCCTGTTATTCAACGTTTTCAGCGGGGACTCTATCATATCTGAAAAAATTAAGTAGAACCCGCCTGTAAAAAGACATTTTAATTCAGTTATTTTAACCTTATTTTAGCAGACAATACATAAAAAGTCAATCAGCTTACAAACGTCACATTTAATTCTTTTATCCAGTAGTTTATTTGCATGAGATATGCTTTTGTCTGCGGAGTTGCCATAAGCTGACCGTACCAGTAAATCGTATCTTCGGTGTCAGCAAGTTTTAAAAGCTCTTTTCTGTCAAGTATTTCAAAAATAGGTGAGTTTTTGTCGTTTATCATTTCTGAAAACTCTTTGTCGATTTCGGTTTTATAGCTTGGGTTATGGGTTTTGGGGTAAGGGCTTTTCTTTCTCCAAACAATTTCGTCCGGCAAAATGTCTTCAAACGCTTTTCGGAGCAGTCCTTTTTCACGTCCCTTATAATCTTTATATTCCCAAGGAACATTATAAAGATACTCCGCTATTCTGTAATCGCAGAACGGAACTCTTACCTCAAGTCCGCAGGACATACTCATTCTGTCCTTTCGCTCTAAGAGATTTTGCATAAACCAATAGATGTTTAAGAGATACATTTCACGCATTCTTTTATCAGTAGGTGTTTTGTCGAATTCTCCGCTTACCCTATTTATTGTATCAAGATATTTTTGGTAAACAAAGGCATTAGGATTTATTTTCTTTTTTATGTCTTCTTTTAAAAGCGAAGCACGAAGGCTTGTAACTTGCGACCAGGGGAATCCGTCTGTCATTCTTATTTCTTTATCTCTGTACCAAGGATAACCTCCGAAAATTTCATCGGCACATTCACCCGATAAAACAACCGATCTGTCCTCTTTAACTTTTTCGCAGAAAAGCATAAGCGATGAATCAACGTCCACCATTCCCGGAAGATCCCTTGCCAGTACTGCACGGTAATTTGCCTGAACAAGCAGGGGAGTGTCCACAGTAACTGTTGTATGGTCGCTGTCAAGGTATTTTTGCATAAGTGAAATGTATTCGCTGTCGCTGTTGGGCTGAAATTTGTTTTTTGTAAAGTATTTATCAT
>USCU01000190.1 GCA_900553335.1 uncultured Ruminococcus sp.
GCTTTTTACTCAAAGGTTGATCTCGGAATCGTTAAGTATCATTTTGAAGTGGGCGCAGGAAAAGAAAATTTCATCTGGGAATAATGACTTGAAAAATATAAAAGGACAGCAGCTAATAATAGGCTGCTGTCCTTTGATCTGATAAAATAAAATTCCACCTTGCCGGTGCATAGTGTGATAAAACCCGCACTAAGGCAGGTGGGTAACGGCCTGCTTGTTTCATGATCCCCTCGTCCCATAAGGATTTCTCGGCATAAGCGGAGCCTTAGAGGAGGGCCTTCAATCCCCAAACAGAGCTTAGTCCCCTAAATAAATGTGTTGGATTATAAAAAACTATGCTGTCGTACAAGGTAGAAATTTTACTCAAATATTATTTACAAATGCTTAAGATATATTCGGAATTTAGTTATTCTCGTGATGGTGACAGTCGCAGTCGTCGTCGCATTCATCCTCAAACATATCCTCAAGAATTGACATGAAAATCTCTCCGACCTTATCGAAAGTTTCATCGTCATCAACGGAAACTAAGATTTCCTCGTCATTCTCATATGTGCTTTTTAAAATAACCAGTAAACCGTCATCTTCAACAGCTTCATCAGGATTTTCATAATAAGGGGTCATTGCGTAATAAACTTCACCCTCGTATTCTGTTTCAGCTAAGACTTCAAATGTCTGCTCTTTTCCGTCTTCATCCACCAGCGTGTATAAATCAGGTGTGTATTCGTTTGACATATTAATTAATATCCTCCTTTAAAGAAAAAATGCTGTGAGTAATCTCAAGCGTCCTGATCAAAACGCTTGATACAAAACCACGGCAACATAAATATTATACTATATATCAAGAGTTAAGTCAAGCAGGATTTTGTAAAAGTAATGTTAAATAAAAATATTAAAAAAATGATCAAAAAACTATTGACATTTCACAAAAGATGTGATATATTATAGTCAAGGGAAAGATAAGAAAGGGATGATGAGTATGAAAGCTTATTATCAAAAATCTATCCGAATCATTAAATAAGAAGGGAGCGAGTCCAATGGAAACAGAAGAACATCAAAGTCATTTTTCATAAAAACTCGATGAAGTGATAAGAACTTATAACTCAGACGCAAGGGCTGATAAAGTTGAATTTGATTGATAGAATAGTTTGAGTTAGTAGTGAAAAAGCTTTGATAAGACAAAACTATAAAATTTAAAATAAATATTAACAGTCGGGGAGGGGATTAAACCATTCTATTAAGCTTTTAACCGACAAAAAATATAAAAGGAAGTACGGTCCAATGAAGTAAGTAATTTGAAAAAATATTACGAAATTAGGTACGGTCCAATGAGATAAGTAGTTTTTGAAAAATTTAATATTGAATATAGATGAAAGCAGACGGCGCAAAATCCGTCTGCTTTTTAGTTTTTGAAGATTTTTCTGTAAAGTAATTTAATGTTTTGATTATTCAATAGCAATGTAAATATCCATGGTATCTCCGTCCGTTTCAAAACAATGAATAATATCATCTCTCTGCACCGGCTGTAACCCGTTGACCGTCATATACTCCCACAGCGTTTTATAGGCGTTTGGAATTATCACGAACGGATTTTCAAAAGGCTTTTCAATGTGTATCGCCGCATATTTGTGCGCTGTCTGCTCACAGATCTCCAAATCATTCGGTTCAATCTCTTTGGGCAGAATCCATGCAGCTGTATATCCATGCATATTGTACACATTGATCTGCTCTTGCGACAAATTAGGGAAATCCCAGCCTATGACCTGTGGGTTTTCTACTCCGTTATCACGTGCGATCGAAAACATGCGATTAATCGAATCACCTTCCGGGTCAGTACTGATAACCGTATGCTTTACATAGCGAAAAGCCGGAACAGTTTCAACTCGCAAATCGGAATACGCATCATCGCATGAGCATAATTCCTCCCTGAATAAATTATCCATAGAACAGTTGAATAGATTGCAAATCTCTATAGCTTTTTCTATTTCTGGGTTGCACTCATCAAGTTCCCATTTGGAAACCGTTTGACGGCTGACATTCATCTTTTCTGCCAGATCCTCCTGCGTAAGGCCTTTCATTTTTCTTAAATATTGAAGATTTTTTCCGAAGCTCATATTACTTCCTCCTTTGTATTTGATAAAAAAATAGTATCACGGTTTATCCTTTGCTTCTACCAATTTCAATGTGCTTTTTTCGGCACTGCTGCAACTTTAGGTTGCAAAGACAAAAAAGCAAAACGGCTTAAACCTTTAAAGCTTAAGCCGTTGACTTTTATTCAATTATCCAATTACGTCATATGTTTCCATGTCTTTTAAAAGCCTTTTTCCGCTTTCTTCAATTTGTTTGATTTTATCATTTCCATATTTTCTTGTGATAACTTCATGTGCCTTGGAAACCACAATTCCACGATCCTTGTGGTGAAGATCGCTGCCGAGTACCTGAACGTAACCTTTGTTCATAAGCTTAAAGCATATTTTTCTTGTTTTTCGGTTTAAGAAAGAATTTGCGTTAAGCTGCCCCAAAACGTCAAGCGACATAAGTGATTCAAGATCTGAAAAATCCGTGAAATTCAAGTATCTTTCTATGTGAGCCATTAAAATCTTGACTATTCCAAAATCTGCAAGCTCCGAAACGCTGTTGATTATCTGCGGTGACAGTCTTATATACGGCATTTCAAGAAGCAGATAATTTGTCCCCTCTATCGTAAGCCGCTCAAGACCTTTGAGGCTTCTGAGCTTACTTGAAAACAAAACCTCCGCACCTAGCAGTATTTTAGGATGCTCAGGTTTTAAATATGGTTTTAACCGTTCGAATGACGCATCTCTTGCATCCAAAAAGCTTTCCAATGATATTTCATGGCAGTAAAAGTGCGGTGTCGCAACAACAATATCAGTACCGCTTTCGGCAAGCATATCGAGAAGATAAACAGATTCTTCAATTGATACAGAGCCGTCGTCAAGGGACGGCAGAATATGGGAATGAAAATCAATAGTCATGATCTGTCTCTTATACACATCTGACGCTGCCGACGATCTACTCTGTGTAGA
>USCU01000191.1 GCA_900553335.1 uncultured Ruminococcus sp.
TAATTATCCATTGTCCATTACTTTTCTTTTCACCTTTGCTTTGAAAGGAAGGATTTATTTTGCTTGAAGATTTATTTTCAGTTGTAAAAACACGTTTTAACGGCGAGGACAAATCTCCTCAAAAGCCGAATAAAAACGACATACCTGCGGACCTTATGTTTAAGTGTCCGAGATGCCGAAGCGTTTCGTTTATGGACGATTTCGTTTCAAATGCAAAGGTATGTCCTAATTGCGGATATCATTCAAGAATATCCGCTAAGGAAAGGCTTGATCTTACTGTAGACAAGGGAAGCTTTATTGAATTTGACAAAAACATGGTTTCAAAAAATCCGATAGACTATCCTGAATACGAGGAAAAGCAGAAGGCTTTACGGGAAAAGACCAAGCTTAACGATGCCATCATAACAGGAGAAGCGAAGATAAGAAAACTTCGTGTTGTTATAGCCATAATGGATTCAAGATACATGATGGCGTCTATGGGGAGCGTTGTCGGCGAAAAACTTACCCGCGCTATTGAGTATGCAACAAAGGAAAAACTCCCGGTTATAGTTTTTACTGCCTCCGGAGGAGCCAGAATGCAGGAAGGAATAGTTTCTCTTATGCAAATGGCTAAAACGAACGGAGCGGTCGCAAGACACAATGCGGCAGGAGGTCTTTATATAACCGTAATGACCGACCCGACAACAGGAGGTGTTACGGCTTCGTTTGCATCTGTCGGCGATATTATTATCGCGGAGCCTAAGGTTTTGATCGGATTTGCAGGAAGACGTGTAATCGAAGGAACAATAAGACAAAGACTTCCTGAAGATTTTCAGTCCGCTGAGTTTTTAATGGAAAAAGGTTTTGTCGATATGATAGTTGAAAGGCGGAAAATCAGAAGAACGATTGCCCACCTCATAAAGCTTCACGGGGGTGTTAAGGAAGATGAGTGATCTTTTAGCAAGTCAAAAGCTTGATATAATAAGAAATAAATACCGCCCAACTGTACGGGATTATATTCCTCTTTTGTTTGACGACTTTTTTGAGATGCACGGCGACAGATACTACGGTGACGACGGCGCTATTATCGGCGGAATAGGATATTTTAAGGGAACTCCTGTAACTGTTCTGGCGCAGGTAAAGGGAAGAAATTTAGAGGAAAATAAAGCTTCTAATTTTTCCATGCCGCACCCTGAGGGTTACAGAAAAGCTCTTAGGCTTGCAAAACAAGCAGAGAAGTTCCATCGCCCGGTAATATGCCTTATCGACACTCCGGGAGCATTCTGCGGAATTGAAGCTGAGGAAAGAGGACAAGGTGAAGCAATTTCCCGAAACATCATGGAATTTATGACGCTCAAAACGCCGATCATCTCAATTGTTCTCGGTGAAGCCGGAAGCGGCGGAGCGCTGGCTCTCGGCGTATGCGATGAACTTGCAATGCTTGAAAACGCAATTTACTGCGTAATATCTCCCCGTGGATTTGCGTCAATTCTTTGGAAAGACGCTTCAAGAGAGCGTGAGGCATGTGATATTATGAAAATCACAGCACAGGATCTGCTTTCCTTGGATGTTTGCGAGTATATCATTCCCGAACCGGACGGAGGCGCTCACAATTCTTCAGAGGAAACAGCAGAAAACATTTCCCATTATCTTGAAAAAGCTTTGGAAAGAAAATTACAAAAAGGTATTGACGAATTGTTAAATGAACGCTATAATAAGTTTAGGAAAATCGGGGAGTTTGATGAGTAAGTCTTATTCACCGTTTTCATAATCCAAATTACAGGGATAGGAGGGCAATTCAAATGACTTTAGATAAGGTAAAAGAGATTATAGTTGATCAGCTTGACGTTGATGAGGATAAGGTTACTATGGACGCTTCAATTATTGACGATCTCGGTGCTGATTCACTCGACATAGTTGATATGATTATGACTCTTGAAGAAGAATTCGATGTTAAGATTTCTGACGACGAGGTTGAAAACGTTAAAACTGTTGGAGATATCGTTAAGATCATTGAAGGCTAATTTTAATAGAAGCCCACCTGAATATCGGTGGGCTTTTTTATTTGGGATCTTTGTCGTGCTTACTTCCTGTCAATTCACTTGCAAATGCCGTAACCAACTACACTTGCCATGTCAGGCTATACAAAACTAAGTATGTCACCCCTCCTTCCTTGCGAAAAGAGCCGACAATATATGCATTATACCATAATTTAATTGCGATTTATCGCAATCGTCGGCAAAGCCGACAAAGCGGCGGCAGCCGCAAATTAATGATTCAATGTTCTTAAGGGGCGGCGGCAGCCGAATCGTGCGAATGCACGATAAATCAGCAATAAGCTGATTTTACCTTAAGGTTATTATACCACTATTCGACAAATTCGCAATATAAAAACATTAACGGAGAATCAATTGCTTAATTTAATCTTGTGCTCGTATGTCAAAAATAATATAGATCACCTATAAAAAAATTTCTCAAAAACTAAAGACAAATTTTAAAAAATGTGTTATACTAGATATGATATATATTTTTAGAAAGGAAAAGTCTTATGGAGAATGAAAAATCCTGCGGTGCTATTGTCTACCGAAAGTATCACGGAAACACTGAAATACTCTTGATTCGCCATGTTAATAGCGGTCACTGGTCATTTCCAAAAGGTCATGTTGAGGGATCGGAAACCGAAATTGAAACCGCTCATCGTGAAATCCTGGAGGAAACAGGAATCGATGCACTGATTGATCCAACTTTTCGTGAAACCGTAACCTTTAGCCCAAGAAAAGACACAGTAAAGCTGGTGGTCTACTTTATTGCTAAGGCGAAGAATACTGATTATGTACCGCAAGAAGAGGAAATTGCAGACATACGCTGGGTTGAGATAAACCGAGCGGCTAGCGTTCTTGCATACGACAACGATAAGCTTATAGTCAGCAGAGCTAAAAACTACATACAATAAAAGCGTTGAAAACAACGCTTTTTTTGATGAAAAAATATACTTACCGCATCTGATTTCCTACTCTGCAACGGTGTATGTACATTTTTA
>USCU01000192.1 GCA_900553335.1 uncultured Ruminococcus sp.
AGCAGGGGACTGAAAATCCCCGTGTCGATGGTTCGATTCCGTCCGGAGGCACCATTTGGAATATTTTTCATAAATTATCATATAATAGACTATAAGGCGCTATAGCCAAGCGGTAAGGCGTAGGTCTGCAACACCTTGATCCCCGGTTCAAATCCGGGTGGCGCCTCCAGTTAGATGCTAAAGCCCGAGAGGCTGGAAGCTAGAAAAAGCAAGAGGAAACTCTTGCTTTTTTCTTTTGCCTAATTTCTTATTTAGATTTCGGCGGAATAGCAATGCTGCAAAGCAGCACCTTGATACCAAAGTTTTGCGAAGCAAAATTAATTCAGCATCCGAGTAGCGCTTTATCAAAGTGCTAACAGGATAGATGTTGGCGCTTCAAAGTCCGTATATACGGGCTTTTTTATGTTTTAATGGCGAAAAAACAGTAGAAAAAGGAAGCTTTTTAACCTTTATTTAATATGTATGTTTAGTTACTGTTATCTGTATTTTTTCTTCCAAGTTGTAAATGCTAATTCTTTTTATCTGCATCATATTGAAAACAAACCCCGCATTAAGAGGTGCTTTGATAAAATCCTCTTTAAGACGCTTATTTACAGCTTTCAATAATTCATACAATATATCTTCTGTAATTATCATTTTTTCTCATTTTTTAGCCATAACGGTTCACGGGGGAACCCAACATGATATGTAGTTTTCTCCATTGTCAGCTCATGGGATCCTATCATATATCGTCCTATGGTTATATCCTTTCCTATAATAATGCCCTTGGGATATTCGTTCAGACACTTGTTCAGTTTTTCAGTTTGCTTTTTTATTGATTCCTCAGAAAGAGGATTATTTGGATTTACGCTTCCCACACTTACAAGCTCAATAAATCTAATATCCTCCATTGCAGTTTTGTTGTTATTCTTCATTCTCTATTTCCTTTTTTATATGCTCAAATTCATTATATATTTTGATTTCCGAAATCTTTAAAGCTTTGCTAAGCAGTTCTTTATATACATTTTGTATTTTTCTGATATTATTATAAATTTTAATAGCTTCATCGGCATTTGTGCAGCTTTTTGCAACCTTTTCTAATATAACCTGGTTGTCAGCCTCATTTTCGGTAAACAGAGTATCAAATTTACCCTGTTTCTCATTTTGGTTTATAATATTATCAAACATCAGCTTCTTTTTGGTAATGAGAGCTGTAAGCTTGTCCGCTGTTCTGTTAATTTTGGTTTCCTTTAATTTTAGCGCTTTCATCTTATTGTAATACGCCGCTTCCTCACCAACAACGACCTCTCCTTTGTCATCTAGCTGTTTTGACGACAGAATTTCAGGGATAGGATTGGCGTTCAGCACATCGACGATACGAGCCATTCCTTCAGGAATAGGGACGCTTTCAAGCTCAATTTCAAACGATAATTTAGGAAGTCCGTCATCTTTTCGACGCTGTTTTGATTTTGAGCAGACACGGCTTTCCATAATATATTTGTTATTTTTATTATCCTTATGTACTCTCTTTATCTCAGCGTCAAAGCTTAGTTTAGTCTTTTTTACCTGTAAATTTGTAATAGGCAGCATGGAAACAAGCGGGACTTTTAATCCAATTTCCTCTATTATCTTTCCGTTCATACTATCGTTATTTATCTGTTCGTAAGCAAGATTTATTGTCTTTAAATGTATGGTATTATCAGTGTCCGTGGGATTTATATTTCCTGTACTCGCTATCAGGTCGATCACACTTTTACTTAAATTTGTGTTGGATTGAGAAATAGCGTGAAGCGGCGTATAAACCAAATCTTCAAGGTTTATAAAATTGTTTGAATACTTATTGCAATCCTTTTTCATATTAAAGTCCTCCTTGATAATTATCCTTTATTAATCATATTTAAGAAAAGTTCGTAATATACATTTAGTGTGAAAAAATATATAGCCTAAATGTATGAAGGAGGTATTAAAATGGCAATTGGCGAACAGTTTTCCGGCTTGGATATGAAGAATTTGATCGGAGCGCCGCTCGGTGCGGCTGCTGACGCAAGCGTACAATTAGCTCATAGCACGGCTGATTTCATAAATACAGTAGGTTTTGATAAAAACGGAAAAACACGTACTGCTGTATTCAAATTCAATCAATTGGGAAAAAATGAAGACGGATCTTTTGAAAATCAGGAAATGAGCGTAGATGTGCCTCTTCTGGCAATAGTTCCTATACCTAATCTGCAAATTGATGAAGTAAACATATTATTTGATATGGAAGTAAAGCAAAGCGAAAAAAGCGAAAGCTCCTCTGATTACGGCGGCTCTTTTTCAGGTACTGCTAATTTCGGAATTTTTAAGGCTACGGTATCAGGAAGCGTTTCGGCTCATAGTTCAAACACGAGAAGCTCAGATAATTCCGCAAAATATCATGTTGATGTAAGTGCAACAAATCACGGAACTCCCGAAGGTCTTGCGAGAGTGCTTGATATGATGGCCGCAAACGTTGCTCCGTCCATTACAAGCAGTACAGCTGTTGACGAGTCGGGAAAACCGCTTGTCGGAGAGAAGAAAAGCAGAAATGATGCATTGAAGAAACTGCGCCTGCAAAAATCACAGCTTGAAACTGCATACAGTTCGGCTCAAAGCGCATTTGATACAGCAGTTATGAATTTCAAACGTGAGGGAATGAATAAGCAAAACAGCTACTCTGTAATAATTCAGGAAAAAATCAATTCTATTGTAATTCCTGAGGAGGAATCCGAAGAAAAAGAAAATGCTCAGAAGCTTATGTCAGAGTACACAGATGTCAATCAACAGGTCACAGAAAGCTGGAATAGTCTTCAAAACATCGCCAAAGACAGCATTATGTCTGTTGCGTCCTCAGGAGAAGAAACAACGGTGACTTCAATTTTTATTCTCAAAGGTGTTGATAAAGAAGTTAAGCTTGTTAAATTCACAGCCGATGACGAATCCGATGGATTAAAAATCCTTGAAGACAATTACTGTCTCTTATACACATCTGACGCTGCCGACGAT
>USCU01000193.1 GCA_900553335.1 uncultured Ruminococcus sp.
ACTCTGACTGCGTCCTTAAAGGCATGTGCAAACGCTTTAAACAGTGCCTCGCAGATGTGGTGATCATTTTTGCCGTACTCACTTTTTAAATGAAGAGTTATTCCCGAGTTAAAAGCTAATGCTCTGAAAAACTCCTCGACAAGCTGTGTATCCATCTCACCCATCTTTTCACCGTAAAAATAAGAGTTAAATACCAAAAACGGTCTGCCGCTTATATCCAACGAGCAAAATCCCAAAGCTTCGTCCATCGGAATAAAAGCACTTCCGTAACGCTCGATTCCCCTTTTATCTCCAAGAGCTTTGCAAAGCGCCTGACCAATAACAATTCCCGTGTCCTCAACGGTGTGATGAGCATCGACGCACAGATCGCCTTTAACCTTAACCGTCAGGTCAAGTCCTGCGTGAACTCCGAAAGCGGTCAGCATATGGTCAAAGAAGCCGATACCTGTATCAATATCGACCTTTCCCTTACCATCGAGATCGACAAACACATTAATATCCGTTTCTTTTGTTTTTCTGGAAATCTCTGCTGTTCTCATATAATCCTCCTTTTAGCATAATGCCTAAAAAAACGCACATGTACATGTACGAAAATTTGTACAGAACGTCACTTGTATCATATTTGCGTATATGCTATGATTTTATTACATCAATTTAATAACTAACGAAAGGTGAAAAACAAATGAAAAAGAATATCACAATAACCGACATAGAAGATATTAAAACCCAAGCCGATATGATATACGGACTTTCCACAATCTGTTTGATCTATCTCGATTGCACCCAACAAGACGAACAATTAAAAGATGCAATTAAATGCTTGACGAACGAATCATCGAGATTGCAGGATAACTGCGATATTCTTCTCGAAAAATACTGCAACAGTCGAAACACGATAAGCAGTCTTTAGTGAGATTATCCCCTTTCGCTTAATATATCACTTAAAGCTATAAAGAGCTTTTCCATTTCCTCGTCAGTACCTATTGTAATCCTAAGGTAGTTATTGATTCTCGGCTTGTTCCAATAACGGACAAAAATCTTTCGCTTTTTCAGCTCCTCAAATATCACCTCAGCCGAAACACTTTGATGAGCTGCAAAAATAAAGTTTGCATAAGAATTAGGGAAACTAAAGCCCAACTCTTTAAGCCTTGCCTTAGCATTCTCTCTTGTAGAAACGATCTTTTCCACAGTTTTCTCAAAATATCCCTTATCCAAAACAGCCTCAACCCCGCATTTTTGCGACAGTCTGTTCATTGTGTATGAATTTATAGAAAACTTTACATCGTTTAAATACTTTATCAGCTTTTTATTTCCGACAGCATATCCTATTCTTGCGCCTGCCATTGAGCTTGATTTTGAAAAGGTCCGGATAACTAAAAGATTATCGTATTTCTCTGTAAGAGGCACACAGCTTTTTCCGCCGAAATCAATATACGCTTCATCTATTATTACAATAGAATCTTTGTTTGCGGCTATAATATCTTCAATTTCGGAAAGCTTCTTATATACGCCTGTCGGAGCATTGGGATTCGGAAAAATTATTCCGCCGTTTTCCTCATAGTAATCCTCGTTTTTGATTTTAAAATCATTGTCAAGCTGTTTTGTTTTGTACGGAATTTTGTACACATCAGCCCACACATCGTAAAAGGAATATGTAATATCAGGAAAAAGTATCGGCTTTCCGCTTCCGAAAAAAGTAAGAAAAGCCATTGAGATAACATCGTCAGAGCCTACTCCCACAAAAATATTTTCGCTCGAAACATTAAGGCTGTTTGCAAGTACGTTCACAAGCTCAGCGGAATTAGGATCGGGATATAGCTTAAGCTCGCCGTAATCATATTCTCTCAAAAGCTTTTTAACGCCTTTACACGGAGGATATGGATTTTCGTTTGTATTAAGCTTTATTATGTCCGTATCCTTCGGCTGTTCACCGGGCGTATAGGGAACTACCCTTCTTACATACTCCTCCCATTTTTCCATACTGATTATCCTTTCAAAAACTAAAATCTAACCTTTATCGCATTGGCGTGAGCAGTAAGTCCCTCACGTTCCGCAATTGTAACAATATCGTCCTTTGCCGCACTTAACGCTTCACGGGTATAATATATAAAGCTTGAACGCTTTTCAAAGCTGTTTACAGAAAGCGGAGAGAAAAACTTAGCTGTTCTTCCTGTCGGTAAAACGTGGTTCGGTCCTGCATAATAATCTCCGAGCGGTTCGGGCGCATACGAGCCTAAAAATACGCTTCCTGCATTATCAAGTCTTCCGATATACTCCATTGGATTTTCAAACAATACCTCAAGATGCTCAGGCGACAAAGTGTTCGCAATATCGCAAGCGGTATATTTATCCGAGCATATGATCATCGCTGCATGATTTTCTAGTGCCTCTGTTATTATGTCCTTTCTTGAAAGAGATTCGAGCTGGATCTCAAGCTCCTTAAGCGTTGCGTCTGCAATCTCCTCAGAGGTTGTGACTAAAATTGACGAAGCGAGCCTGTCATGCTCCGCCTGACTCATAAGGTCGGCGGCTATGTATTTCGGATCGGCAGTTTCATCCGCTACGATCAAAATCTCGCTTGGTCCTGCTATCATATCGATATCGACAACACCGTATAAAACCTTCTTTGCAGTAGCAACAAATATGTTTCCCGGACCTACGATCTTATCGACCTTAGGGATCTCCTCAGTACCGTATGCAAGCGCCGCAACAGCCTGTGCTCCGCCGCACATAAACACCCTGTCAACTCCGCATATTGCAGCAGCAATAAGAATATCTCTATTAGGTTTTCCGTTTTTAAGCGGAGGAGTTACCATTATGATTTCTTTTACGCCTGCAATTTTTGCAGGAATTGCGTTCATCAAAACGCTTGACGGATAAGCCGCCGTACCGCCCGGAACATAAAGACCTACTCTTTCAAGTCCTCTTACACGCTGTCCCAAAACAACTCCGTTTTCCTTTGCATCAATAAAAGC
>USCU01000194.1 GCA_900553335.1 uncultured Ruminococcus sp.
TATCTTGTCAAAGCCTTTTGGTGAAACAAAAGAATATGTCGCTATCTCGTAAAATCCCTGAGCTATCATTGCAGACTTAATACCTGCTTTAAACTTTTGAATAGGCGTTCTCTTAGCGTTTGCAACACCTGTGATAATAGTTGATGGAATATTGTTATAGCCGTAAATTCTTGCGATTTCTTCAGCTACATCAGCCTTGCATTCAATATCAATTCTGTCAAACGGTGCAATTGCTTTTCCGTCACGAACTTCAAAATCAAGACTTTTTAAATACTTTATCATATCCTCTTCAGGTATATCTGTTCCCAAAAAGCTGTTTATCCATTCCGAATCAAACGGAGCAGATTTTTCCTTGTTCTCACCGTAATCCTTGTCGATTATAGTATTTAAAACCTCGCCGCATCCAAGCTCTTCAACAAGCTCAAACGCTCTCATAATTGCAGGATAACAATTTCTTGAATCGAGTCCTTTTTCAAATCTTGCAGACGCATCCGTTCTCATTGAAAGCTTTTTAGCGTCACGTCTTACAGTTGGACCGTCAAAGCAAGCCGATTCAAACACAACTGTGGTCGTATCCTCCATAATTCCGCTGTACTCTCCGCCCATAACTCCTGCAACAGCAACAGGCTTATTCTCATCGGCAATAACGAGCATATCACTTGTCAGCTCACGCTCTATACCGTCGAGAGTTGTTATCTTCTCACCGTTTTGAGCATTTCTAACCACAATTTTTGAGCCGTCAACATATCTTAAATCGAATGCGTGCATAGGATGACCATATTCAAGCATTACATAGTTTGTAATGTCAACAAAGTTGTTTATAGGTCTTACTCCGCTTGCACGAAGTCTTTCTCTCATCCATCTTGGCGACGGTCCTATCTTAACATTCTTGACAATTCCGGCTATATATCTTGAACAGAGGGCTGTATTTTTCACCTCAACGTCTAAATACTCCTTAATATCTCCGTCAACGCCCTTGTATTCAGGCTCTTTCAAGTTAGCATCTCTGTTAAAAGTTGCATGAGCCTCTCTTACCAGTCCTCTTACTGACATACAATCAGGGCGGTTTGATGTTATTTCAAATTCAACTGATGTATCGTTAAATCCTATTGCTTCTTTGATATCCTTTCCAAGAGTCAGGTCACAGTCATCGCCAAGCAAAAAGATTCCGTCTTCAATAGCATATGGGAAATCATGCATTGTTAGACCAAGCTCTCCGAGCGAACACAGCATTCCGTTGCTTTCCACTCCTCTTAATTTGCCTTTTTTGATTTTAATTCCGCCCGGAAGCGTTGAACCGTCAAGCGCTACAGGAACATAGTCGCCCTCCTTTACATTCGGCGCTCCAGTTACGATCTGCAAAGGCTCGTCACCGCCGACATCTACCATGCAGACAACCAAATGATCCGAATTCTCGTGCGGTACAACTGATAAAAGCTTTCCTACGACAACCTTTGAGATCTCTGCACCTTCAGTTTCATATCTTTCAACCTTCGAGCCTGTCATTGTTAGGTCGTAGCAGAACTTTTTTATGTCGATGTCAGACACATCTATATAATCGTTAAGCCATTTCATTGATAAATTCATATTTCTCTACCTCCCTACCGATTAAAACTGCTTAAGAAATCTCAAGTCGTTGTCGTATAAAAGTCTTAAGTCGTTTATGTTGAATCTTCCCATAGTAAGACGCTCAAGTCCAAGTCCGAAAGCAAAGCCCGAATAAACCTCAGGATCAATGCCGCAGCCCTCTAAAACCTTAGGATGAACCATACCTGCACCCAAAAGCTCAACAAAGCCCTCCTGCTTACACATAGAGCAGCCCTTTCCTCCGCAGTTAAAGCACATTATATCAACCTCTGCGGACGGCTCTGTATATGGGAAATGATGCGGGCGAAGTCTTATCTTGCAGTCCTCCCCGTAAAGGCGCTTCATAAGCATATCAAGCGTTCCCACAAGGTCACTCATGGTTACTCCCTTATCAATAACAAGTCCTTCTATTTGATGGAAAATCGGCGTATGAGTAGCGTCCGCTGTGTCAGAACGGTAAACCCTTCCCGGAGAAATAATTCTTATCGGCGGCTTTGTCTTTTCCATCGTTCTAATCTGAACGCTTGATGTCTGAGTTCTCAAAACAGTGTTTTCATCAATGTAAAATGTATCCTGTGTATCCCTTGCAGGGTGATCTTTAGGCATGTTAAGAGCCTCGAAGCAGTAGTGATCTGTTTCGATCTCCGGACCTTCTACAATATCAAACCCCATTCCCATGAAGACCTCTTCGATCTCGCTCATAACGATATTGAGCGGGTGAAGCTGTCCTAAAGTTTTTTTCTTTCCCGGAAGCGTTACGTCAAGAGTTTCACTCTTTAAGCTCTGCTCACGCATCTTTGCTTTAATTGAAGCTTGAGCCTGCACAAGTGCCTCTTCAATATCGGCTCTTACCTTGTTTGCAAGCTGCCCCATTTTCGGGCGTTCCTCTGCGGAAAGCTTACCCATCTGCTTTAAAATAGCAGTTATCTCTCCTTTTTTTCCGAGGTACTTTACTCTTATCTCTTCAAGCACCTTTGCATCCGCTGCCGCACTAAGCGCTTGTTTTGCGCTTTGTTCGATTTTTTCCAATGCCTCTTTCATCGGTAACCGTCCTCTCATAAAATTTTAATTACAATAAAAAAAGTCCAGCCCTAATCAGGACAAGACTTAAATCTTGCTATACCACCTATTAGTCAAAGAGCCAACACTCCCAAAGATCTGTAACGGAATCTTAAAAACTAACCGTCCTCACTTACAATAAAAAACTTCGGCAAGGCCGCTCGTGAGCGAACTTCAGCGGAACACAAACCAAAGGGCTTTCACCAAATGCCCCTCTCTCTGTGGATTCAAACGCACCGCCTACTCTCTCAGTCATTGCGTTTAAAGCAAGTATAACATATTAAAAATTAAATTGCAAGTGGTTTTACACTATTTTTTAAAAGCTCTTC
>USCU01000195.1 GCA_900553335.1 uncultured Ruminococcus sp.
TCTTAGCTCCCATTCTTCTAAGTCTGATTTTAACTGCCATTTATTTCACCTCCATGCATTATTCTAATAGTAATTAATCTATTTTACTCGGAAAAATCCGTTATAAAAAAGATGTCTTAGATTAAAATCCGGCAAAACCGCTGGGACCGCCCCCTCCGGGCAATCCGCCGCCAAAATTTGACATTCCTTTGAGCATTGCAGTATTCAAGCGCTTTTTCTTGCCCTTTCCTTTTCCGCCGAATCCAATTTGCTTCATCATTTTATTCATCTGCTCAAACTGCTTTAAAAGCCTGTTTATGTCTTCAACCTTTGTTCCGCTTCCTGCAGCGATTCTTTTTTTGCGGCTTGGATTTATTATCGACGGCTTTTCACGTTCCTTTATGGTCATTGAGGAAATTATTGCTTCAAGCCTCTTAAACTGGTTTTCGTCAACATCAATGTCCTTCAGCTTGCCTCCTACACCGGGAATCATTCCAAGCAAGCTTTTTATAGATCCCATTTTTTGAATTTGTTTTAGTTGATCTAAAAGATCGTTTAAATCAAATCCCTTTTCCTTGACCTTTTTTGCAAGTTTTTTTGCGTCTTCTTCATCGACCGTTTGCTGCGCTTTTTCGATAAGAGTTAAAACATCACCCATGCCAAGTATTCTTGAAGCCATTCTCTCAGGGTGGAACACCTCGAACTCATCGAGCTTTTCTCCCATTCCAACAAACTTTATCGGTTTACCCGTAACTGATAAAACCGAGAGTGCAGCTCCGCCTCTTGTGTCGGAATCGAGCTTAGTAAGAATAACTCCGGTTATTCCAAGCGCTTCATCAAAGCTTGCGGCAACATTGACTGCATCCTGACCGGTCATTGCATCCACAACGAGCATTATCTCGTGCGGAGAAGCAATTTCCTTGATGTCTTTAAGCTCGTTCATAAGCTCTTCGTCAATATGAAGCCGTCCCGCAGTATCTAAAATAACGAGATCGTTTCCGTGATCTTTAGCATGAGAAAGAGCGTTTTTTACTATCTTTCTCGGATCGATCTGTCCCAGTTCAAAAACAGGAACCTCTGCCTTTTCACCTACTATTTTAAGCTGCTCAATAGCTGCCGGACGGTAAACGTCACAGGCAACCAAAAGCGGTCGTCTTCCTTGTGATTTGAAAAGCTTGGCAAGCTTTGCTGAGTGAGTTGTTTTACCGCTTCCCTGAAGTCCGCACATCATGATTACACATGGCGGTTTTGAAGGAAAGTGAATTTTTTCTCCCTCGTTTCCCATAAGTGCAATAAGCTCTTCGTTTACGATTTTTATAACTTGCTGTGCAGGGGTAAGGCTTTTAGTAACCTCTTCACCGATAGCTCTGTCTGTAACCTTTTTTACAAAGTCCTTTACGACCTTGTAGCTTACATCTGCTTCAAGCAGAGCCATCTTAACTTCCCGCATTGCGCTTTTTACATCGTCCTCGGACAGTTTACCTTTATTTTTAAGACGTTTGAAAACGCCGCCTAATTTTTCCGAAAGACCTTCAAACGCCATAGCGTAAACCTCCCTTTAATTTTCGCCGAACAAATCTGTGCATTCGTCAAGATAAGAAATCAATGCCTCGCATCTCGACTGAACGCCTCTTGTATAGCTGATTTTTTTTAATTCCGAAAGCATTAAAGCATTCTGCTCTTTTATGTTAGAGATGATTTCATTGTATTTTCGCATTTTCCATAAATGACCGAGCGAGTTTTCAAGCTCCAACAAGGTTTCTTCTCCGCGCTTAATGCTATCTCTTACCCCTTGACGTGAAATTTGCATATTCTCAGCAATTTCTGAAAGGGAAAGATCTTCAAAATAATAAAGTTCAAGAGCATCCTTTTGCTTATCTGTAAGCATAGAGCCGTAAATATCTATAAGATACGCCATATCGAGATTTTTGCTCATAAAATACACTCCTAAACCGGTTGCTGTAAAGCAATTATCCTTTACATTTATGTATTGTATCATAAAGCGTATATTTTGTCAAGAGTAATTTATGCAAAAGTGAGTTTTTTATTATTGTGCTGGAAATTTTCTGAAATGTATGATAATATATATTCAATAAGGGGTGCAGTCCCGTTATTCAAAGTTTTCAGCGGGGACACCTTAATTTAGTTATTGAGGTATTGTGATCTTGTGGAAAGGAGAGAAACTATGAAAACTTACATACTTAAAAGTGATGAATATGAGATAAAAATGCCGTCCTTATGTTTTGGCACAGCGGATTTTGATGACATATCTAAGCAGATGATTTATTTTTTAAGACTTGATAAATATATGGAGTGCGGAGGAAGCTGCATTGATACCGCAAGGGTTTACTGTTCGTTTGTTGATGGCGGAGCAGATGTGTCCGAAACAGTTATTGGGAATTGGATGGAAAAACGCAAAAACAGAGATAAAGTAATCATATCAACAAAGGGCGGACATCCTCCTCTTGATGATATGAATCATTCAAGGCTTTCAAAAGAGGAACTGGACTTTGATCTTTCAAGAAGCCTTGAATGCTTGAAAACGGATTTTGTAGATATTTATTTTCTTCATAGGGATGACAAAAACATTCCTGTTGAAGAAATTATGCCTATATTAAATGAATATGTAAAGCAGAAAAAGGTTCGTTTTCTCGGAGCTTCAAACTGGAGTGCTGAGAGAATTAATGAAGCGAATAAGTATGCGGCAAAGGCAGGGCTTGAGCCTTTTAGAATAAGTCAAATAAACTACAGTCTGGCACACACAAGTGCAGATATGTTTGAAGATCCGACCCTTGAGTGCATGGATCTTAATCAGTATGTTTGGTATAGGGATAACAACTTTCCGGTTATGGCATTTTCTCCACAGGCAAAGGGATTTTTTACCCGCATTGCTGAGGGATCAAGCGTAAAAAACATAACTGAGGGAAGATTCGTGTCCACTGCGAATCTTGCAAGGCTTGCTCGTGTAAAGCAGTATTGCGAAATGACC
>USCU01000196.1 GCA_900553335.1 uncultured Ruminococcus sp.
TCTACACAGAGTAGATCGTCGGCAGCGTCAGATGTGTATAAGAGACAGGAAGAGGTTTAAATCTGCTGAAAGAAGATATCTTACTATTCTATCCCAATCAGAAAGCTTCATATTCTCGCTCAGTTTGTTTAATAAAAATTCGCACTCAAAATCTATATTCCCTTGAAACTGAGGATAATTATCAAAAAATTTTTCTATAAGACGGCTTTTTATATCACAGCTTTTCTCGACAGGCGAAATAGAAGCACCGTTTAGTTGAGAAGCGATAGTTCCGCCCGTAAAAATCATAAGAACCTTCATGGTTTAACACTTCCTTTGGTTAAAGTCTAACAAAAATTATATTAAAAGTCAACTTTTGATTACAGTCAAAAAAATGTAATTTATTTCTTTACAACAGAGTTTTTTTATGGTATACTATATTCTGTGACTTTGTTCACAAAAATTGTGCCTACAACAGGAGGAAAAAATAATGGTAAAAGCAATAGTTGGCGCTAACTGGGGCGACGAGGGAAAAGGAAAAATGACCGATATGCTCGCTTGCGACGCTGATGTTGTTATCAGATTCCAGGGCGGAGCGAATGCCGGACACACAATAGTAAACGATTATGGAAAGTTTGCGCTTCATACGCTTCCGAGCGGTGTGTTTAACTCAAACACAACAAATATAATAGGAAACGGCGTAGCTTTAAATATACCTGT
Organism: uncultured Ruminococcus sp.; assembly: GCA_900553335.1. Classification (GTDB taxonomy): domain Bacteria; phylum Bacillota; class Clostridia; order Oscillospirales; family Ruminococcaceae; genus UMGS1601. The sequence goes on from USCU01000196.1 coordinate 700, forward strand.
ATTTTTTAACGAGCTTAAAGAGGTCGTAAGCCGAGGAGTTCCTGCTCCGAAGATTCTTATTTCTGACCGCTGTCAGATAGTAATGCCTTATCATATAGCTTTCGATGAATACGAAGAGGAAAGGCTTGGAAAATCAAGCTTCGGATCAACAAAATCTGGAATAGCTCCTTTTTATTCGGATAAATATGCAAAAATTGGTTTTCAGGTTCAAGAGCTTTTTGACGAGGATTCGTTAAGAGCACATCTGGAAAGAATAGCTCCGCAGAAAAATGTAATTTTAAAATATTTATACAATAAGCCGGAGCTTGATATTGACGCTCTAATGGCAACATTAAAAGAATACAAAGAAATGGTAGAACCTTATGTGTGCGATGTTTCTTTGTATCTGGATAACGCTATCAAAGAGGGAAAAGAGATATTGCTTGAGGGGCAGCTTGGAACTCTTAAAGATCCGGATCACGGAATTTATCCAATGGTTACATCTTCCTCAACGCTTGCGTCTTACGGCGCTATAGGAACGGGTATTCCGCCGTATGAGATAAAACAGATCGTAACTGTCTGCAAGGCTTATTCTTCCGCAGTCGGAGCAGGAGCGTTTGTTTCCGAGATCTTCGGCGAAGAGGCTGACGAGCTAAGACGCAGAGGCGGCGACGGCGGAGAATACGGCGCAACAACAGGAAGACCTAGAAGAATGGGCTGGTTTGACTGCGTTGCTTCAAAATACGGCTGCCGCTTGCAGGGAACAACAGACGTAGCGTTTACGGTACTTGACGTATTGGGATATTTAGAGAAAATCCCTGTATGCGTAGGATATGAGATCGACGGTGAAGTTACTACCGAGTTCCCGACAACTGTAAAGCTTGAGCGTGCGAAGCCTGTAATAGAAGTTCTTGATGGTTGGATGAGCGATATAAGGGGAATCAAGACCTATGAGGAGCTTCCCGAAAATTGCCGTAAGTACATAGAATTTTGTGAGGAGCATATAGGCTATCCAATAACTTATGTTTCAAACGGTCCTGCGAGAGAGGATATTATAATTCGTAATGCGTAATTCGGAATTCGTAATTTTCAGAAGCATGATATAAAACTTGATAAAAATAATTTAGGCTGGCATAGTTTTAAACTATGTCAGCCTTTTTGCGTATGCAATTTATCAATCCCACACCTTCGTCAACCTATCAATTTTTTCAATTTCTTCCTTTGAAAATTCCATGTTCCCAAGCGCCTTGCAGTTATCATCAATCTGCTCAGGGCGTGAAGCGCCGATAAGCACTGTCGTGCATTTATTATCTCTTAAAATCCAAGCAATAGCCATCTGGGAAAGCGTTTGTCCACGTTCTTTCGCAATGTCATTCAGCGCATTCAATTGTGCGATTTTCTCATCATCAAGCTGACCTGCGAGCCATTCGTTGTTAGCCGCTCGGCTTCCGCCTTTGATGCCGTTTAAGTATTTATCCGTCAGAAATCCTTGTGCGAGCGGACAGTACGCCGCAATGCCGATTCCTGAATCATTGCACAAATCGTAAAGTCCGTCAGGCTCTATCCATCGGTGAATTATATTGTACATAGGCTGATTGATTATGAAAGGAGTACCGAGTCTGTCAAAAATCTTTGAGATCTCTTTAGTCTGTTTTCTGTCATAATTTGAAATTCCGATATAAAGCGCCTTGCCCTGATGAACTAATAAATCAAGTGCGTGAGCGGTTTCCTCAAGAGGAGTATCCGGATCGAAAACGTGATGATAATAAATATCAACGTAGTCAACGCCTATTCTTTTAAGGCTTTGGTCGAGCGATGCTGTGAGATATTTTTTGCTTCCGCCCTTGCAGCCGTAAGGACCGTCCCACATATCGTATCCTGCCTTTGTTGCGATCACGAGTTCATCTCTGTACGGTTTAAACGAGGTTTTCAGAACACGTCCGAAGTTTTCCTCAGCAGAGCCGTTATAAGGATTTCCATAGTTATTGGCAATATCAAAATAAGTTATTCCGTTGTCAAAAGCTATTTCGCACATTTTTAATACATTTGAAAACGAAGCGTCATAACCGAAATTCTGCCAAAGTCCGAGTGAGATGCGGGGAAGCTTAAGACCGCTTTTTCCGCATCTTAAGTATTTCATTTTATCATATCTATGTTCGTTTGCCGTATACATATTTTTCCCTCCTTAAGTTTTCACTATTGTAACATTTTTGTGTTTAAGAGTCAATCTGACTTTAACACAAATTATTAAATGTAACAGTC
>USCU01000197.1 GCA_900553335.1 uncultured Ruminococcus sp.
GCTCGGAGATGTGTATAAGAGACAGACAGAAAATATTGCAGCGAAAACTAAAATTTTTCATTTGAGAGGCGGTATTGATTATTCAAAATTAACTTTTACACACAAAACAATGATGAGTATGCTTTATAAGAAAGCCAAAAATATGCCGGAAGAAAAGAAAACAGCAGAAGTCAGAGCAATGATAGATACTTATAATAAAAAGGTAGATTTTGTTGATTTTTCCTGTCTGGATATAATCGTTAATGAAATTAATGTTTGATTTATATTTCGGATTTTTTTAAAATATAACATTTAATTAATTATACTGATAATTAGAAAGAGGTAACTTATGTATAGAGAAAAAATTGAAAAAATACTGCCGCTTGTGCAGCGTCCTGCAAGATATATCGGCGGTGAACACGGAAGCGTTGTAAAGGATAAAAGCAAAGTGGAGGTAAGATTTGCTTTCTGCTTTCCCGATACATACGATGTCGGAATGAGCCACTTGGGCATGAAAATACTTTATGGATTGAAAAACGCAAGAGAGGAATTCTGGTGCGAAAGAGTATTCCAGCCGGAAGCTGATTTTGAAGCAAAAATGCGTGAAGAGGGAATTCTTCTTTACGGACTTGAAAGTCTAGATCCGATAAAGGATTTTGACTTTATCGGTTTTACGCTTCAGTATGAGTTAAGCTTTACGAATGTTCTTAATATGCTTGACCTTGCAGGAGTACCGATTCGATCAAGCGATAGGGGTGATTCTTATCCTATAGTTGTTGGAGGAGGTCCTTGTGTTTGTAACCCTGAGCCTTTGGCGGAGTTCTTCGACATATTTATTTTGGGCGAAGGCGAAGAAGTGAATCTTGAGCTTTTAGACCTTTATAACAAAATGAAAAAAGAAAATAAGACCAAAAGCGAATTCTTGTTTGAAGCTGCTAAGATAGAGGGAATTTATGTTCCGAGCTTTTATGAGGTAACATATAACGATGATGATACTGTAAAGTCATATAAGCCAAAGTATGAGGGAGTTCCCGAAAAGGTTAAAAAGAGAGTAATAAAGGATTTTAACAGCGTTTATTATCCAAAAGATTTTGTTGTGCCGTTTACACAGATAGTTCATGACCGAGCTGTTATTGAGGTGCTGAGAGGATGCATAAGAGGCTGCCGTTTTTGTCAGGCAGGATTTATTTACCGCCCGTTCAGAGAAAAAGAGGTTGGAACAATTGCTCAAAGCACAAAGGACTTATGCTCAAACACAGGTTATGAAGAGGTTTCACTTTCCTCTCTTTCAACAAGCGATCATACAAACATAAACGGCCTTTTAGAGGAGCTTGTAGACTATACAAATGACGAGCATATTTCGTTATCATTACCGTCGCTGCGTGTAGACAACTTCAGCGAGGAGATTTTGGAAAAAGTAAAAACTATCCGAAAAAGCGGACTAACCTTTGCGCCGGAAGCAGGAACTCAGCGCCTCCGTGATGTAATTAATAAAAATGTTTCTGAAGAAGAAATAATGCGCTCCTGTCGAATAGCGTTCGAGGGAGGATACACTTCCGTCAAGCTTTATTTTATGCTTGGACTTCCTACCGAAACACTTGAAGATATTGAGGGAATGGCAAATACAGCACAAAAAATAATAGATCTGTTTTACTCAATACCTAAGGAGAAGCGTGGAAAGGGATCTGTATCTGTTTCGATATCATGTGCTACCTTTGTTCCTAAACCGTTTACGCCGTTTGAGTTTGAACCGCAGGCAACAAAAGAAGAAGTTTTGAAAAAACAAAAGCATCTGCTTGAAAGTCTTAAAACGAGAAAGATAAGGGCGAGCTGGCATGACTATAACATCAGTCTGCTCGAAGCGGCGATTGCAAGAGGTGACAGGCGCATAGCAGATGTTATTGAAGAAGCCTGGCGCAGAGGTTGTAAAATGGATAGTTGGGATGAGTATTTTAAACCTGAGGTCTGGTGGCAGGTTTTCAAAGACCTTAACATTGATCCTGAGTTTTATGCTTGCAGGAAGCGAGAATATGATGAAATAATGCCTTGGGATCACCTTGATTTTCTTGTTTCAAAGAGCTTCTTTGTACGTGAAAACAAACTGGCACACGAAGCTAAAACAACACCGAACTGTAAGGATAAATGTTCGGGTTGTGGAATAAAAAAAGAGTGCGGAGGTGTTTACTGTGGAAAGTAGGTTTGATTACCGTCTGACGTTTTCAAAGTCTGACAGAGCTGTGTACATATCGCACCTCGATCTTATGCGTACCATGCAGCGTGCTTTTAAACGAGCAGGTATTCCGATTTGGTATACAAAGGGGTTTAATCCGCATGCCTATATTATGTTTCCTTTAGCGCTTTCATTGGGAGTTATGAGCGATGTTGAGGTAATGGATGTGGCGCTAACAGAGGAAATTCCAAGTGAAGAAGTCGTTGCAAGACTGAACGCTTCGCTTCCGATGGGACTAAAAATAATGAGAGCAGCTTCCCCTGTTAATGATCACAAGAAGATCAAGCAAGCGGAATATGAAATTATTTTACCGGGTGAAACTAACAGAAATGCCTTCGACAGGTTCATTTCCCAGGAAAAAATTGAGATTAAAAAAATAACAAAGAAGAAGCAAGAAAAAATAATTGATTTGAAACCTGACGTTGAAGTTGGTGAGATAAAAGAGAGAAAAGAAGGGTTGTTTTTAAGGGTTTTGCTTCCTGCCGGTTGTGATCTCAATATCAATCCGGGAGTTTTGATAGATGCATTTTCTGAGTATTCTAATAAAAGCTTTTTACCTAAAATCAAACGGACAAGAATCTTAATGCACGACAAAAACGAGTATTGTTGATTAAGTTAGTATTAGAGAGTTTTGTTTAAAAATACAGTGTTTTTTAACAAGTTCAGATGCCCTGTGGTATTTGAACTTGTTTGTTAAAATCAATTTTGGCAAATATGTATAAAAAG
>USCU01000198.1 GCA_900553335.1 uncultured Ruminococcus sp.
TGGGCTCGGAGATGTGTATAAGAGACAGCACTTATGCAGCATTCGTTTTTATTTACTGCAAGCCCCAAAAAGTCGGTATCGCCAATAGACAGTCCCACGACTCTTTGATTTTCAGAGGCTTTTTGTATAGCGTATATCTGATCTCGAAGCCTTGCTGCAAGCTCAAATTCAAGGTTTTCCGATGCAGTTTCCATTGCGTTTTTAAGCCTTTCGACAGACTTTACCGAACCGCTTTTTATATACTCTACAGCGTGTGATACAAATTCCTTGTATTGTTCGCTTGAGTATTCTCCTGTACAAACTCCCATGCATCGCTTGATGTGGTGGTTTAAGCAAGGTCTTGTCTTTTTAAAATCCGCAGGGAATTTTTTGTTGCAGGTATAAAGCATAAAAACTTTATTTGCTTCTTCTACCGCCTGTTTTACAGCGTAAGAGCTTGTGTATGGACCAATATATTCGCATCCATCCTCGTCTTTTTGCAAAACGGCACGGAGCTTTGGAAATTCTTCATTTGTGATTTTAATATAGCTGTAGCCCTTATCATCTTTTAATAGAATATTGTATTTGGGTTTATACTGCTTTATCAAAGAACACTCAAGAACCAACGCTTCAAATTCAGATGTGGTGACGATAAAATCGTAGTCATATACAAGCGACACCATTTTTGCAACTTTCGGAAGATGATCTGCACTTTCACGAAAGTAGCTCGTAACACGTTTCTTCAAGTTCTTGGCTTTACCAATATATATAATTTTTCCGCTTTCATTTTTCATGATATAACAACCCGGACTTGTGGTAAGAAGGGAGGTCTTTTCACGAAGAAACGAAAGCCGTTTATTTACATTAACATCAATCATAATAAGCACCGTAACAAAATAGTTTCATGGATATTTTACCATAAAAACAATTAACAGTAAAGTGGTTTTTTATAGAATGTGCTATTTTTAATTTTGGGAAGTTGATTTTTGTAATTAAAAGTCTTATACTGAATTGTAGTGAATTTTATGGCAAAGCCATGGTTTTGCCGATTGAGGAGGAAACAGAAATGTTTGCGGAAATAATGGCAGTTGTTATTTTTCTTGCCATGTTTGTTTTTATTGTAATGGATAAAGTGGAGCGTCATATCGTAACGCTTGCGTGTGCAGTTCTTACAATAATTTTTGTGTTCGGAATAGGTCTTCACAGCTTTACAGCGATTGAAGAAACACTGAATGTAAGAAGTATTTTTACAGCTGATTTTTGGTATCAGTCTGCTGAGGCGAGCGAATCGTCAAGCGGAATCAACTGGGCTACTATCATTTTTATTGCCGGAATGATGATAATGGTTGAAGGAATGGCAATGGTAGGGTTTTTCCGTTGGCTTTGTATGAAGCTTGCAAGATTAGTTCATTATAAGCCTATTCCTATTTTTGTTACTTTTATGATACTCTCTGCATTGCTGGCTATGTTTATTGACAGCATTACGGTAATTTTGTTCTTGGCTGCAGTTACTATTGAGCTTGCAAGAATGCTTAAGTTTAATCCGGTGCCTGTGATACTCACAGAGGTTTTTTGTGCAAACCTTGGCGGTTCGGCGACTATGTGCGGAGATCCCCCGAATATTATCGTCGGAACATCTCTTGGATATACGTTTACAGACTTTATTACAAATACCGGTGTTATTGCAGGAATTGCACTAATCGCGGTAGTGCCGTTCTTCTATTTTGTACTTAGAAAGAAAATCAAAACCGGTGAAAAGGTTGATTTGCAATCGCTTGATATTGATCCGTCGTCTGTTATTACCGATAAAAAAGGGTTTGTTTTAAGCACTCTGATATTCATTTTGGCTGTTGCTTTGCTTGTGACTCATGCTATGACGGGCCTTACGGTAGCCATCATCGGTGTTGGAGTTGCAATTCTGACTCTTCTTGTTTCGGGCAGAAAATTTATGCAGGTTATAAAAAAGGTTGACTACAAGACTTTGTTATTCTTCGTTGGGTTGTTTGTTGTAGTCGGAGGACTTGAACAAACGGGAATACTTGAGATACTCGCCGGCTTTATAGAAAATGTCAGCAAAGGAAATGCTTATGTAATGCTTGCGATAATTCTTTGGATATCGGCTTTTGCAAGCGCATTTATAGACAATATTCCTTTTGCTGCAACAATGATACCGGTAATAAGATCTTTAGCGGCAACATCAGGAGTTCCGCTCGATGTAATGGCATGGACTCTTTCTATCGGAACCGATATCGGAGGAAGTGCAACTCCAATCGGCGCTTCTGCAAACGTTGTAGGAATAGCGGTTGCCTCAAAGGAAGGGTATCCTATAAGCTGGAAGAAATATTGCATGGTTTTAGCTCCGGCAACGGTTATCGTTCTTGTGATTTCAATGGCTTGTGTTTATATAAGATATTTGGGGGTATAATTTATGGATCAGTTGATTATTTCAATCGGTCGTGAGTATGGAAGCGGAGGACATGAGATTGCTGAAAAGCTTGCAAGTAAGCTTGATCTTCCGCTTTATGACAGAAATATGATTGAAGAAATCGCACTGGATAAAAATGTTGATCACAGTGAGCTTGAAAAGTACGATGAATCTCCTAAGAAAAGGCTTTTTTCAAGAACAGTCAGAGGCTTAAGCGCTTCAAATGAACAAAATGTTGCGAATATGCAGTTTGATTATTTGAAACAGAAAGCGTCGCAGGGGAAAAGCTTTGTCGTTGTAGGAAGATGCGCTGAAACAGTTTTAAAGGGAAACAACGCATTGATCTCAATTTTTATTCTTGGCGATATGGAGAATAAAGTTAATAGGATTATGAAGTTGAGGAATATGTCGATGGATGAGGCAAAAAGTGCGATCAACCGCCATGACAGAACCAGAAAAGCGTATCACAACAGTTACAGTGAGATGAAGTGGGGCGATTCAAGAAACTACGATATTACTGTAAAC
>USCU01000199.1 GCA_900553335.1 uncultured Ruminococcus sp.
AGATTGCCTCTTGTCTCGTGGGCTCGGAGATGTGTATAAGAGACAGCTCTTATTCCTGCACTTTTAAGCTGTTTCACAGCGTATCCGCTTTCTTCCTTTATTGTATCGGCAACCGCAATTATTCCCAAAAGCTTTTTATCAAGGCTAAACAAAAGAGGCGTTTTTCCGTTTTTTGACAAATCATCTGCATTTTGCATGATATTTTTTGAAACGTCCGATACACTGCTTATAAAGCTAAGACTTCCGCCGTGAAGCGTACTACCGTTATAATTTGCCTTTAGACCGTTCCCGGGCAAAGCCTCAAATTCTGAAAGCTCATCAGCTTTGACATTCCCGCTTTCGGCGTACATAACTATGGCTTTGGCTAATGGATGCTCGCTTTTTATTTCAAGCGAGTATGCGTATGTCAAAAGCTCATCTTTGCTTATTCCGTCAGCCGGTATTATGTCTGTAACCTTAGGCTCGCCTTTAGTTATCGTTCCCGTTTTGTCTAAAGCCACGATTTTAGCCTTTCCTGTTTCCTCAAGAGATACTGCAGTTTTAAACAAAATTCCGTTTTTAGCTCCTACTCCGCTTCCTACCATTATTGCCACAGGCGTTGCAAGCCCCAGCGCACATGGACAGCTTATTACAAGAACCGAAATTCCTCTTGCAAGCGAAAAGCCTATCGTCTGTCCGCAGATAAGCCAAACTATAATTGTTATAAGAGCAATAGCTATAACAACAGGAACAAAAATCCCCGATACCTTGTCCGCAACCTTAGCGATAGGTGCTTTTGTTGCGGCGGCATCGCTTACCAGCCTAATAATATTTGATAACGTTGTGTCTTCTCCAACCTTTGTCGCTTCGCACTCAATAAATCCTGATGTATTTATAGTTCCTGCACAAACCCCATCGCCCTGAGTCTTATCAACAGGAATACTCTCCCCCGTCAAAGCAGATTCGTCAACTGCGCTCTCCCCCTTATTCACGATTCCGTCAACAGGAATGTTTTCTCCCGGACGCACAACGAATATGTCGCCTTGTTTAACCTCCTCAACAGGCACTGTTGTTTCCTCGCCGTCCCGTATGACCGAAGCGGTATCGGGAGCAAGCTTCATCAAACCCTTCAGCGCATCTGTCGTTTTTCCCTTTGATCTTGCTTCAAGCATCTTTCCTACCGTGATAAGAGTAAGTATCATTGCAGCAGATTCAAAGTAAAACTCGTGCATATAGCTCATTACCGCCTGCTCATTACCCTTTAGCTGTGCGTCCGTCATCGCGAACAACGCATAGGTGCTGTAAATAAATGCAGCGGCTGAGCCAAGCGCCACTAAGCTATCCATATTAGGTGAACGTTTTATAAGAGCTTTAAATCCGCTTATGAAAAACTTTTGGTTAATCACCATAATTACAGCAGACAAAATAAGCTGCACAAGCCCCATAGCAATGTGGTTATTATCAAAAAACTTCGGCACTGGCCAATCCCACATCATATGCCCCATAGACACATACATTAATACTATCAAAAATCCGACAGAAGCAATAAGCCGTCGTTTAAGCTTTGGAGTTTGAGTGTCCTTAAGCGGATCATCAGCAGCTTTTTCTTTTGTATTTTTATTACCGAAAACATCTGCGCTGTAACCGGCAGATGTAACAGCCGAAATAATATCGCTTTCACTTGCTTCTCCCTCAACTGTCATGGAATTTGTTAAAAGACTCACCGAACAGTCTGTCACACCATCTACCTTTGAAACCGCTTTTTCAACACGGCTTACACAGGCAGCACAGCTCATTCCTTCAACATTAAATTTTTTCATAAAACCCTCCTTATTTCATAAGTTTATAAATTGTTGCCACAAGCTCGTCTACAACCTCAATATCGCCCTGCTTGATATCCCTCACAACACATGAACGTATATGGCTTGCTAAAAGCTCCTTGCAAAATGAATTCATAGCCGCAGTTACCGCAGCAGACTGGGTAAGTATATCAGGGCAGTAAGAATCCGACTCTACCATTTTTCTTATTCCCCTAATCTGTCCTTCTATTCTGTTAAGTCGATTTATAAGCTTTTTATAGTCATCATCAGAACGCTTAGTTTTCTTTATTTCACATGAGCAATTTTTCTCATTCATAAACCTTCCTCCCAAAATTCACTATAGCCAGTATATACCCCTTGGGGGTATATGTCAATAGAAGTTTACCATGATAAACAAAACCGCCAAATGATTTTTCATTCAGCGGTATAACACTTGATTTTTATGTAAATAATTTACTAACCCATATCCTTTTTAATTATACGAGAAAAATATTTCCCTACATCATCTACAATAGTTGCCGAAGTGATAGTATCATAAACATTGTCAGCATACATACTCAAATATCTTTTTTCTCCACCTACGCTTTGAAGCTCGTAATAATACCCGGCATCATCTGCATTAGGCTCTCCGAACTCATTTTTAAAATCATCAAAACTATCGTTCGATTTCAAATATTCAGTTACTTGCTCAACAGTTATCGTTCTGTTGTATGGTGTGAAAATATGCGGATAACCTTCTATTCTCGCCGTTTCATAATCGTAATCGTCATTGAGGTTTATATGCAAACCAAGGTCTTCAGGAAATTCTGCGCTTTCATCGCAGTAAACCTCCGGTGATTCTACCGAAAACGAGCTTATACCAACATCATATTCATCTGAATAAGTAACACTTGTATAAACCATATAGCAATAGTAATCCTCTCCGTCTTTTGAAAAAACAAAAAGCCCCTCTAATACTTGCCGATCTCCATCTCCCAGCAAATTTTCGGTTTCATTACAATATATGCAATCTACATTAGGATTATCGGGATAAACTTTCAAAAACTCATCTATTTGCTTTTCAAGCTCAGCACTCTGTGCTGATTCTGAAAAAAGCTCATAAATCGCTTGCTC
>USCU01000200.1 GCA_900553335.1 uncultured Ruminococcus sp.
ATATATGACTAAAATATGTTAGGAGATAGATTCATGAGCAGGGTAAGCACTTTTTTTGATTATATAAAAGATAAAAAGATTTCTTTTATCGGAGTCGGTGTAAGTCACAATGATCTTATAAGACTGTTTTTAAAAAAGGGTTTTGATGTGTCTGTATGTGATGCGAAAACACTTGGAGATGAAAGTGTACCGGATAAGGACAAGTTTTCATCCGCTATTTATGAAGAGTTTTTAAAAATGGGAGCGAAGTTTTATCTTGGGAAAGATGAATACATGAACGGAGTTTTAAATTCAGATATTGTTTTCAGAACACCGGGAATGTATTTTAATCATCAGGATATAAAAACGGCAAGAGAAAAAGGCGTTATTGTAACAAGCGAAACGGAGCTATTTTTTGATCTTTGTCCTTGTAAAACATATGCCATTACGGGAAGTGACGGAAAAAGCACAACAACAACGCTTGTAAAGGAGTTTTTTGAGCGTGACGGCAAGAAAGTGTTTTTCGGAGGAAATATAGGAAAACCATTGCTTAGCCGAATTGAGGAGATCACAGAGGACGATGTTGCCGTGGTTGAGCTTTCTTCATTCCAGCTTATTTCGATGAGGGAGTCGCCATATGCTGCTGCGATAACAAATATCACCCCTAATCATCTTAATGTACACGGCACGATGGAGGAGTATATAGAATCAAAGTGTAATATTTTGTATCATCAGAACGCTTTTTCAAAGGCAGTTTTAAATTACGACAATGAAAATACAAGAAACTTAGCGCCGCTCGTAAGAGGAAAGCTCAGTTTTTTCTCAAGACAAAGCATACCCGAAACTGGAAGCTTTTTATCCCAAGACGGCTGGCTGTGCTATAATGACAATGGAAGTGTGACTAAGGTTCTGCATAAGGACGATATCAGAATTCCCGGCATTCACAATGTCGAGAATTTCCTTACGGCAATTGCGCTTACATGGGGAGATGTCAGCGTCGAGAGCATAGTCAAAACCGCTAAAGAATTCGGCGGAGTTGAGCATAGGATAGAGTTTGTGAGAGAGTTTGAAGGCGTTCGGTATTATAATGATTCTATTGCATCAAGTCCTACAAGGGTTATGGCGGGGCTTAATTCGTTTGACCGAAAGCTCATCGTTATAATGGGCGGAAGTGACAAAGGTATTTCTTTTGCTCCTATGGCGCCGCTTATTTTAGAAAAAGTAAAGCTTTTAATAGTCATGGGTGAAACTGCAAAAGCCATAAGAGCGGCGGTTGAAGAATGTGATGGCTTTAATGAAAGCGGTATAAAGATAATTGATGTAAAAGACATGAACGAAGCTGTAAGCACAGCTAGAGAAAATGCTGTAAGCGGAGATATAGTTTCTCTTTCGCCTGCGTGTGCAAGCTTTGATATGTACCGAATGTTTGAGGAAAGAGGAAATCATTTCAAACAGATAGTAAACGAGCTTTAAGTTTTTAAAGGAAGATATTATGAGTATAAAGGATGTATTGTTTGATCTATGCAGCGCCGATGGAGTGAGCGGAGATGAATTTTCGGCAGCATACATTGCGTATAATGAGCTGAAAAAGCTTACCGACAGCGTATATGTCGATGACTTCGGAAACGTATTTGCGAGCATAGACAATAAAAAGGAAAAGACAATTTTGCTTGATGCGCATATAGATCAAGTCGGTTTTATTGTGACTTATATTACAGAGGACGGATTTTTAAAGTTTTCGCCTGTTGGCGGAATAGATAAAAGATTGCTTCCAGCGAGTCAGGTAGAGATTATTTTAAAAGACGAAAAAATTCCGGGAGTTATAACGTCAGTTCCTCCGCATTTGTCCACTGACAGCGACAAAGCTCCGTCTTATGACGATCTTTATATTGACACAGGTCTGAGCGGTGATGAGGCAAAAAAGCGTATACCGCTCGGGAGCAGAGTTTTGTTTAATGGCGAGCCGACAGAGCTTTTAGGTGACAGAATTTCTTCAAAGGCACTTGACGACAGAGCGGGAGTGGCTGTTATTCTCCATGCACTTGAGCTTGTAGGTGATTTAAGCAAGTACAATATAGATATAGCGTTTTCGTGTCAGGAAGAAACAGGTGAGAGCGGAGCAAAAATGCTCTCTTTTAGGTCTGAATGCGATTTAGCGATAGCGGTTGATGTTTCCTTTGCTTATTCAAAGGGCGAGGTCAAGACCAAGTGCGGCGAAATGGGGAAAGGCCCTATGATCGGGATTGCTCCGTCGCTTTCAAAAGCGTTTTCGGATTCGCTTATAAAAACTGCTGAGGAGTGTGACATACCATATCAAATTGAAGTGATGAGCGGAGAAACGGGAACAGACGCCGATGCAATAGGCATATCAAAAGGCGGTGTTAAAACTGTTACTGTATCTATTCCGCTAAAATATATGCACACGCCTTTAGAGGTAATAGCACTTTCGGATATTGATAACACGGCAATTCTTATTTCAGAATTTTTAAAATCGGGTGATGTAATATGATAAAGCTTTTAAAAGAACTTTGCCTGATTAACGGAATTTCAGGCAATGAGGATAAGGTAAGAGATTATATAATCGAGCAAATAAAAGTTTTTTGCAAATATAAAATTGACAATCTGGGAAGCATAATCGCTTTTAAAAAGGGTGAAAAAACGCCCGATAAACGGATCATGATTTCAGCTCATATGGACGAGGTTGGGTTTATAGTAAACTATATAAACGACGACGGAAGTTTGGAATTTACGTCTGTCGGCGGAGTTGAGCCGTCAGCTGTTATGGGAAAAAGAGTTTTAGTTGGTGAAAATGAAATAAACGGTGTTGTGGGAAGCGCTGCCGTTCATAATATTTCAAAAGACAGCAGAGAAAAAACGCCGAAGCT
>USCU01000201.1 GCA_900553335.1 uncultured Ruminococcus sp.
GCGTCAGATGTGTATAAGAGACAGGTATTTGATACCGATACTGTAAAGTCAGCAGGTGCAGGTGTTAGAGAAATCTCGATCTTATTTCCTGTTCTCTTAGCTGTAAGCTCAAGTATCTTGTTAGCTTCGCTGTCGTAAACAACGGTTGAAGCTTCCTTACCGTCCTCAAGCTCGTAGATTGTTGCGTTTGCATCCTTAACATAATCGTAAACAATGTCACGCTCAAAATTACCGTATGTGATTATGCTGTTAGGTCTTGCAAGTGCAGGAATTTCAAAGTAGCTGCACTTGTGTGAATACCACTTTCCTCCCTCAAAAACCTTGCCTGTGATAATATCAGTCCACTTTCCGGCAGGGACATAGTACTCAGCAATACCTTCGTCATTAAGGATCGGAGCAACCAAAATGTTGTCACCCAGCATATATTGCCTGTCAAGTGTAAGACAAGCCGGATCATCAGCAAAGTCGATTACCATAGCCCTCATAACAGGAACACCAATTTCGTGAGTCTTGTTTGCCTGCGCGAAAAGATACGGCATAAGCTTACCCTTAAGCTTTGCAAAGAAACGCAGAACATCGCATGACTCCTCATCGAACAACCATGGAACCCTATAAGATTGATTTCCGTGAAGTCTGCTGTGAGAAGAGAACATTCCGAATGCTGCCCATCTCTTATAGATGTCAGGTGTTGCTGTTGCTTCAAATCCTGCCATATCGTGAGATGTAAAGCCGAAACCTGAAATACAGAGCGACAAGCATCCTCTTACTACCTCTGCCATAGAGTTGTAATTAGCCGAGCAATCTCCGCCCCAGTGTACAGGGAACTGCTGTCCTCCTGCTGTTGCCGATCTTGCAAACAGACAAGCCTTGTTCTCACCGTAAAAGTCCTTTAACACGTTAAATACTGTCTTATTATAAAGGTGAGTGTAATAGTTGTGCATCTTAATAGGATCAGAACCGTCAAAATAAACTATATCTCTTGTCGGAATTCTCTCACCAAAATCTGTCTTAAATGTATCAACTCCCATTTCACAAAGAGCCTTTAGCTTTGATGCATACCACTCGCAAGCTTCAGGATTAGTAAAGTCAACGATAGCCATTCCCGGCTGCCACTCGTCGCACTGGAAAACAGAACCGTCAGTTTTCTTGATAAAGTAACCGCCCTTTACACCCTCGTCAAAAAGCTTAGAGCGCTGACCGATATAAGGATTAATCCATACACAGGTTTTAAGTCCCTTTGTTTCATGAAGTCTTTTTAACATTGCCGGAGGATCAGGGAACTGAGTCTTATCCCACTCAAAGTTACACCATTCAAATCCTTTCATCCAGAAGCAGTCGAAGTGGAACACCTGAAGCGGAATATCTCTCTCAGCCATTCCGTCTATAAACGAAGTGATAGTTTCCTCATCGTATGTCGTTGTGAAAGATGTTGTGAGCCACAAACCAAACGAAAATGCAGGAGGAAGCGCAGGCTTTCCTGTGATATCTGTATATCCCTTTAAAACTTCTGTCAAGTTTTCTCCGCCAATTACAAAATACTGAAGATTTTCACCCGGTACAGTTATAGAAACTTTAGACACTGTATCTGAACATACTTCGTATGAAACCTTATCAGAGCTGTTTACAAAAACTCCGTATCCACGAGATGACACATAGAAAGGAACAGACTTGTATGACTGATCAGAGCAAGTACCGCCGTCTGCATTCCAAATATCAACTGTCGAACCGTTTTTGGTAAATGTAGTAAACTTTTCGCCGAACCCGTAGAAATATTCACCAACAGTTGTATCAAACTGCTCACGGATATAAGTTCTGCTAGGATCAGCAGGATAGCTCCAGAAAGTATCATCAGCTTGTGTTTGAAGTCTTGCCTGCTGTTTAAATGCACTCTCAAAAATAACGCCAGTTGAACGCCATCCACCACTTGTAAGCTTTTTGTCCTTATAGAAATACTGAACGCTCCATGTTTCTTTTGAAACTACAACCTTTGTATTTCCCGAAATCAAAGTAGCATCCTTGTCTGTAATTGTAACCTGAGGCTTGTAGCTGCCCTCGTTTATCTCAAAATGAGGACCGTTATCAACATAACCCTTGTGATGAGTGATGTTTACCTTAATACAGTTTTCAATGTTTGAAGTAAACTGAATCTCAAGATTTGCGCTTCCAAGCATCATTGCACGGTTATATACTACCATAGGTGTTGCAACAACCTCAAAACCGCCGTCGATCTCATTGATCTCAAACGCCTGATTAGCATAATTTACTTCGTAGCCTCTCTGGTTAAGCCAGAATCCGTCTGCAAATTTCATAAATTTTTCCTCCTATAAAAAATATTCATATCGCTGACTATTTAAGTGCACTTATCGACCTACACCTAAATTAATAAAGATATTATAATTGAAACTGTGTCAAAAATCAAGTCATGTTAAATTAAACACTTAGATTTCAACGTTTCTGTTAAAAAATCGTTTGGCTTTGTGCACATTAGCCGATGATTTAATTTTATCATAAACAATTCTGTTCGTATTGCCTTTTATTATTGCATTTTTGTCAATTATTATCCAATTTTCTATGTACAATTATAATCACCTGTCAGAATTTTGTTTTCTATACCTAAGTGGAGTTACTCCGTACTCCTTTTTAAACATTTCTATAAACGACTTTACATTTGCAAAACCGTTGTTTAAAGCGATTTCAGTTATTGACGAATCGCTGTTGACAAGCTCGTTTTCAGCATGATAAAGCCTCATTCTGCCTAACGAAGAATAGAAGGTTTCGCCAGTTGTTTTTTTGAAAAATCTTGAAAAATACGTTGGCGACATTCCTATTTCCTTAGCAATATCC
>USCU01000202.1 GCA_900553335.1 uncultured Ruminococcus sp.
CTTTGAAAATTCTCGTCTTGTAAGTTCGTTGATCTTTTGAATTTGTGCATCGTCAAGTGTGAAGTTATCCATTTGATTCCTCCCTTTCATTTTGAATTTCAAGCTGCCTTGCCTGTGCGTTATAAAGTCTTGCCGTAGCAAGCTCTGTTTCGTCTAGGAGGTTTATCATGTCCCACTCGACATCTGCTTCACAGCAAGCGCCTATTGAGCGTAAAAATGTGTTTGCGATTTGAGTTATAACAGGAGTGAGAAGCCGTCTGTAATATTCAAGCTCGCTTGTCAAAATATCGCATTGCTGAGTGCTCATTCGTTCAGTTGAGCTCCAGTTAAGACCAAGAAGAAACGGCGGGATAGAAAGCTTTGAAATCATCTGCTCAAGAAGCTGTCTTACAGGTATCTCGCTGTCGATGATTTGATTGTCTGCACCTATTACCTTTATATCAACATCTCCGACGGCAATGAAGTCTTTTACATTGCCGTTTCTGGTCATCATCATTCCGTCTGACCATTCTTTTGCTATTTGAATTGCCCTGTCTTTAGCGTATGTCATATCGGAATCGCTTTTAGGCTTATATGTAACAGCGTAGCGAACATTTCCCGCTCTTTCAAAGTTCTGACCAATCGAGGAATAAATTTTCATAAGAATTCCGGATAAATAGGGAAGACCTCTGAATATTGAAACACCGAATGGATTTTTCGGATTTGGGTTTAAACAAGCAAACAGTATCCTGTTTGGGTTTTCAATTAAAACATCCTTGTCGCTGCCGATTGCCCAAAATTTTCTGTCACACGGGTTTTTTCCTCGAGTCACTTTAAAAAGAGTAGGATCGCCGTTATAAAGACCGATAACTTGATTGTCCTTAATGAGTATTTCACCTATTCCTTTTCCGTATGTGATCATCGAATCGAGAAAAATATCCACAAACTCATTAATAGAAACTCCGCTAAGACCGACAGGTACATTTTTCTGAAAGTTATCAAGCTCTTCCTGGTATTTTTCATCTCGAGCCAAAATCTTAAATCCGCCGGCAAGCCGCACAATTTTCAAAACACAGGCGTCAATTATCGGAATGTTTGCCCTTAAAGCCTCATAAAGCTCATATCCAAAAGTGTTTACTGAGCTTATTTTGCTGTTTTCCTGCAATGCGTGTCTTTCCGAGAAAGCTGTACCTGCCAAACAGTCGGAGGATTTTTTTTGAACTTTTTTAAGTCTGATTTTAAAACGCTCCTTTCGTTAATATTTTCTGTCAAGTGAGAGGCAGAAAAAATCTTCTCTCGCTTCTGACAGATGCGTAGAAACAAAATATCTGATATCATCCATTGCGTGATCGTTTTCTTTAAGCGGTGCATCCTTTCCGCTTTTCTCGTCCCATCTGTAAAGCTCGGATTCTCTTATTGAATCAAGACACTGCTCGCAGATTTTGATTTTTCCTTGCTTTAATGCGTCGCTTACTTGCCTTATGCCTGAAACCACATCGTTTTTTGCCCTTGCTGTTTTATATTTGCCGTGTCGGTTTATACATTCGATAAATGATGCGGCAGACGGGTCCACAATAACGCATTTTGGCGTAATATTTCCTAAAAGCTTACAAAGCGATGCGTAATGCTCTTCATCGGTTTTTTGAAATCCCTCTTTTTTTGAATCAAAATAGTATTCTTTTACTCTTATCCATTCTCCTGTTTCGCTATTGCCCCAAAGTCCGAAGGAGCTTGGATTTACAGTCCCGTAGTCGCATGAAACAACATACTCCGAGAATTTAGAATCAGTATTTCGGATAATGGATTTTTCAAAGTCGGGATAAACAAGTCCGTAAGTACTTGACCATTTACCTAGAACAAATCGGTCGTAAAACGCTCCGCTGAAAAGAGTTTTGTATCTCTTTTTTATCGAAGGGGAGAGGCTTGGATTATCGTCAAGTGTAAATCTTACATACAAAAGATTTTTCTCTTGAGATTTGTCTATCCATTCTTTTTTAAACCAGTGATATGGATTGTCTGGATTACAGTTAAACCAAAGCTTAGAGCCTTCTTTTGAGCATCTTGCAACAGCTTGTTCTACGAAGCTTCTCGGCATAAGCACTGCTTCGTCAAGCAGAATGCCCGAAAGAGTCATACCCTGAATTAAAGATGCCGAGCCTTCGTCCTTTCCTCCGAAAAGATAGTATCGGTTGTGGTACTTTCCCTTTGAGATGTCAATCATGTTTTTTGATTTTAGTTCATTGACGCAAAATCCGCTTTTTAAAAGGCTTTCGATAAGCGGTTCGATTAAATTTCTCTTTAGAGAGGTTATCGTTTTTCCGCAAAAAGCAAAACTTGCATTTTGGAAATTACTCATAGACCATAATATAAAGGACAGTGACATCGAAAAGGTTTTACCTGACCTAACTGCTCCGTCACAGATTATTCCGTCATAGTCTTGATATTTTTTGCTGTTGTACCATCCAAGCACAAGGAGTTGTTTTTTAGAAAACTCATTCATTTTCATCAGCTTCTTTTGACTGGTGACTTAAATTTAATTTTTCACACGAGGTTTTAAAGCTTTGTAAAAAGCTTTCTCCGTCATCTCCTCTAGCCTGTTCAATTCTAGAAAGTTCTATTAAAAGCTCAAGTGCTTTTATCTTGTCAAAGCTTTTAACATCGCAGCCTTTATCGTTTCTTTTTATTTCGTTAAGACAAAAAAGCTCTTTGCTGTCGGTGATAAGCCTATCGCTTTCTGTCAGTCTTGCAAGCTCCGTCTGATCGGACATTATGAGTTTATATAGTCCTATTTTTGCAATGTCAGATGCACTCGTGCCTGTCTCTTATACACATCTCCGAGCCCACGAGACAAGAGGCAATCTCGT
>USCU01000203.1 GCA_900553335.1 uncultured Ruminococcus sp.
CATTAAATAATATGCGTTATTTTATTTTTGTTTACTTATCCTCGTTTTCAATCACAAAATCCAAAACCTTTGAATAAAACTCAGATGGGTTTTGCATGATCTTAGACTTCATATACTCAGCCTGTGTAGCGTCAGGGGCATAAAGCGTTATATCCATAAGCTCTTCTCCACCGTCAATGCAGGAAAAATGCACGCTTGCACCTTTTTCTCTCGGCTCTATATCGCACTTAACATTGCCCGTTTTAAGTCGTGCAAAAAACCTGAGTCCTGCGGCAAGAATTTTATCACGAAA
The DNA here is from genome assembly GCA_900553335.1 of uncultured Ruminococcus sp. Lineage (GTDB taxonomy): Bacteria > Bacillota > Clostridia > Oscillospirales > Ruminococcaceae > UMGS1601. Next base: position 293 of record USCU01000203.1, read on the forward strand.
GCTTCTGGGAACAATTCCCTTAAACTCATCAGCCGTTTGTCTTGCAATATCGCTCATCTCAACGTAATCCCTGCCGTCAATCTGATTTACATACAAAAGTCCGTTATCATAAAGCTCATCTATTGCTTCAATATATAAAAAGTAATTTATAACTCCGTCGCCCGTCACGATCTCAGTAAGCTGATTTTGAGTTATCGGACGATCTATTTGCTTTAAAAAATAGCACAGCAAAATCTTTATAGCATATTTATCAGTAAGATTAAGCATATTCGGTGTTACATATTTTTCAAAATTGTGATCCATTTTAATCTCCATTCCGCAGGCGCTTGCCGCCGAGGACGCGACGAGAAATTCGTGAAGACGATTTCTCGTCTGCGATAAAGGCTATTTGTGACGCCTGCGTCACAAATAGTCGTGTGAAAAATAAGCTTAATAGCTTTTTTTCACACTATCCTCTTTATTTAAAATTAGGGTAATCGAGCATATGCCCCAAAAGTGCGATGTTTACAGCAGCCTCTACACACGGCACGGCACGGGGAACAACACAAGGATCATGCCTTCCCTTTATCTCCAATGTTTCATTCTTCATAGCCGAATAATCAACCGTCTGCTGTGGCTTCGCAATCGACGGCGTAGGCTTAAACGCAACCTTTAACGTTATTGGCATTCCCGAAGAAATTCCGCCTAAAATTCCACCGTGAAAATTCGTTCTTGTAACGACATGACCATTATCGTCAATATAGAATTCATCGTTGTTCTCGCTTCCGAGCATCTTAGCACAGTTAAATCCCGCTCCGAATTCAAGACCTTTAACAGCAGGAATACCAAAAATAAGCTGTGCAATAGAATTTTCCAGTCCCTCAAAAATCGGAGAACCTACGCCCGCCGGAACATTTATCGCAATACACTCAACAATTCCGCCGACAGAATCCTTGCAGCGTCTTGCCTTGTCAATATCCTCAACCATTTTTTCTCCCTGTTTATCGTCAATTACGGGAAATTCTTTTTCCTTTATCGCTAAAATCTCTTCTCTTGAAGTATTGATAGGATCGAACGATCTGTCCTTTGTTCCGTGAATTTCAAGAATGTGCGCTCCGATATGTATTCCTCTGCGTGACAATATCTGTCCTGCGACCGCTCCTGCGAAAACCAAAGGAGCTGTAAGTCTTCCGGAAAAATGTCCTCCGCCTCTTACATCGTTAAAGCCTCCATAGCGGACAGCTCCTGTATAATCAGCATGACCAGGACGTGCAAGGCGAGAAAGATTAGAATAATCATTTGAATGCTGATCCGTATTATTTATAAGCGCACAAAGCGGCGTTCCCGTAGTCTTTCCGTTAAAAATTCCCGACATGATCTGCGGCATATCGCTTTCTCTGCGCTGTGTAGAAGTCTTATTCTTTTTAGGTGCTCTTCTTGACATAAAGTGCATAAGCTCGTTTGTATCAATATACTCTCCTGCCGGGATGTTATCAAGCACAACACCTATTGCAGGTCCATGACTTTCTCCAAAAATTGAAATGTTTATATTGTGATTCCATACTGAAGCCATCTGTTTTACCTCCAAAATTTATATAACAACGACTATGTCCCCCATCTAAGGCGAAGGGGCTAATGTTCGGTCGTTTATGACGGGGCGTTGCCTCGTATTGAGATGAGCTTATTATAATGCTCTTTGCTAAATTCCAAAATTTATTTTCTATTTCATCTTAATTATTATTTTCTCAATATCCTCTCTCGGGACTTGCAGTGCCCAGGAGTCGCCGAACTGCTTGATTTTTCCGATACCGTCCTGAAGTACAAATCTAAGCTTGCCGTCACGAACCTTTTTGTCAGTATAAAGCTTATCGACTAAAGCCTTCCTGTCAATATATTCGGGTATATCTGTTGAAAGCCCAGCCTTGTTAAGAAGCTTTTTAACACGGTCTACCTCACCCTCCGACATTAAACCTAAGGTCTTTGAAAGCTCACACTCAGCCAAAAGTCCAATGCTAAGCGCTTCACCGTGCAAAAGCCTGTAATCACTTACAGTTTCTATCGCACGCCCTACCGTATGTCCGAGATTCAGTATTTCACGAAGAGATGATTCCCTTTCGTCCTTCATAACGACATTATATTTTATCTCACAATTTTTTTCTGCTATATGCTCGCAAGCAGACTTATCAAACTCAAAAACCTGCGTTACGTTTTCTTCTAAAAACTCAAAAAACCTCACATCTGCCATCATAGCATGCTTTATCGTTTCTGCCAATCCCGACGAGAGCTGTCTTTTAGGAAGAGTTTTCCAAGTATCTAAATCAATATACACCTTTTTCGGCTGATTAAAAATTCCTATTAGATTCGTTGCAAGCGGTGTATCTACCGCTGTTTTTCCGCCGACTGACGCATCAGCCGCCGCAAGCAGAGTCGTTGCGTAGTTTATAAAAGGCACTCCTCTGCCGAACGTTCCTGCTAAAAAACCTGCCAGGTCTGTAACGACTCCACCGCCAATCGCTAAAACGAAGCAATCTCTGCGAAATCCCGATTCCAGCAT
>USCU01000204.1 GCA_900553335.1 uncultured Ruminococcus sp.
GCCTCTTGTCTCGTGGGCTCGGAGATGTGTATAAGAGACAGATATCCTTTATGCGCTGTTTTCTCTTTGCGTCCTCGGCTCTTTGCTGTTTTGTTCTGTATGTTTTAGCACCTGTTTTCTCTTGCTTTGGAGTCGCTTCGATTTTTACCCGTGACATACGCTTGTTTTCAATATACGTTTTGAATCCGCAGTCATATTGATTTAATATGCCATCCTCAATCTCAAACGTTCTCGTCGTTAGCCTGTTTAAAAGATATCTGTCATGCGATACAAGAATAATAGTTCCCGTGTAATCGTTTAAAGCCGACTCCAAAACCTCCTTGGAATTTAAATCTAAATGGTTTGTAGGCTCGTCAAGAATCAGTACGTTTGCTTTGGTCAAGACCATTATAGCAAACATAAGCTTTACCTTTTCACCGCCGGATAAAACGTTTACAGGCTTAAATACATTTTCTCCCGAAAACAAAACGCTTGCCAAAACCTTTCTTACCTCGCCGTCCGTCAATGATGCAAAACGGTTGTGAAGAAAATCCATAACGCTGTCGCCGGTGTTAAGCATTTTTAATTCCTGATCAAAGTAAAATCTCTTTACGTTTTCCGCCCACAGAATTTTTCCGTTTGTATGTTCAATTTCGCCGAGAAGAAGCTTTAAAAGGGTTGACTTTCCCATTCCGTTTTTACCGACAATTCCAACTTTATCCCCTCGTCTTATTTCAAAGGACAAATTGTTTACCAAGATTTTTCCGCCAATCGAAAGGCTTGAATTCATAACTCTTAAAAGCTCCTTAGGAGGTTCAATATTATATGATAAATTAAGTCTTACACTGCTTTTATATTCAAATGGCTTTTCTATTATATCCATTCTCTCAAGCTGCTTTTCACGGCTTTTCGCCATTGCAGCGGTAGACGCCCGCACCTTGTTTTTTGCAATATAATCCTTAAGCTTTTCAATTTCCTCCTGCTGTTTTCTGTAAGCTTTCATTCTTGCTTCAAAGCTATGCTCTTTTAAAACTACATACTGACTGTAAGCGCCTTTATAAGAGATCAATCCTTTATTTTCAATTTCAAGTATTCTTGAACATAAAGCGTCTAAAAAGTATCTGTCGTGTGATACAACCAAAACAGCTCCGTTATACGACTTCAAATAATCCTCAAGCCACATAAGTGTTTCAAAATCAAGGTGATTTGTAGGCTCGTCTAATATCAAAAGCTCAGGACGCTCTAAAAGAAGCTTTGCAAGAGCAAGCCTTGTCTTTTCACCTCCCGAAAGAGTTGAAACAACCCTGTCCTTTTCAAAGTCAGAGAATCCCATTCCGTTAAGAACGCGGTTTATCAAAACGTCAATGTTATAGCCATCGTTCGCTTCATAATACGATGAAAGGCGGGCATATTCCTCCGAATTCTCATCATTCAAATTACTTTCAAGCTCTTTCATTCTTTCAAGCGTTTGATCAAGCTTCAAAAACGGTTTTCTCATTTCATCAGCTATCGTAAAATCTGAATTAAGACCTGAATTTTGCCTTAAGAATCCGATTTTTGCGCCGTTTTTTAAAGATATGCTTCCCTCGCCCTTTTCGTTTTTATCAAAGTCAAGATCATTTGAAATAATATTTAAAAGAGTCGATTTTCCAGAACCATTGATACCAATCAAACCGATTATCTCATTTTCTTCAACGGTAAAAGAAATATCCTTAAATAAAAGCTCCGCCCCAAAATATTTACTTATCTTTTTTACTTCCAGCAACATAGTAAACTCCGTTATCCAAATAATACATATTATATAATAATATACTTCGGGAAAAATATCAATACTTGATTAAATTTTTGTTTCTGATATACTTAAGGTAACACTGCACAACTACCGCAGTACGGCTTAGTCTGCGCCCTGCTTGGATATTTTCCGTTATTTTTCACTAAGATTTCTCAACATACAGAAGTATGCCTTCAAAATTTTCATGCAATCTAACGAAGAATCTCGCAGCGCAATCCACTTATTGCAACCCGTCGGTATTGCCTTAATTAAAAGAGAGGTTTTTGTATGAAAAAATTATTTACTGTATTATTATCTGTTTTTACATTAGTTTATGCATATACCTGCATATCGGTCAGTGCGGAAGATGCAGCAAGCATTATAACACCGCCGCACAGTATGCTTGTGCTTGGAGATTCGATTTCGACAGGTTACAAGCTTTACGCCTACGAATCCGGAAATAACTATAACACACAAAGCTATGCAAATCTCTTGGCAGGCTCACTCCATCTCACTCAGGAAAACTCTTACAGAAACCTCGCAATAGACGGGCAAACCTCAAACGAGCTTCTTGAAAAAATTAAAAACGGCGAGTATGATGAGTATCTGAACTCCGATCTCATTTGTTTAACTATAGGAGGAAACGATTTGCTCGGAGAATTTATCGACTTTTTAAAAGAAAGCGTCGGACTTGAGCTTATTGACATTTCAAACGGATTTATAGACGCCGATTTCACCAATCCTGAACTCTTGGCAAAGCTTAATGAGCTTTTGGGAAATATAGACCAGAATATCTCAGCATTTTCAAATAACTTTTCTAAGATTCTTTCTCTGATACACCAAAAAAACGAAACCGCTTATATAATTTGCCAGACCGTTTACGATCCGCTTGAGTGCCTTCCTATTCCTGAATCAATCAAGAAGATTTTCGCTGACAGAATAACTGATTTGAACAATTCCATGACTGAATGTACAAAAAAGCAGAATGATTCATTTAAGTGTGTATATGCTATAGATATATACCTGTCTCTTATACACATCTGACGCTGCCGACGATCTACTCTGTGTA
>USCU01000205.1 GCA_900553335.1 uncultured Ruminococcus sp.
CTGCTTCACGCTTGCTGTGCGCCATGCTCAAGCTATGTATTGGAGTATTTAGCTTCTCACTTTAATATTACGCTGTTTTTTTATAATCCCAATATATACCCTGAAGATGAATACAAAAAACGTTTAGATGAGCTTAAACGCCTTGTACGGGAAATGAAACTTAATATCAAAGTCCTCGAGGAACATTACGTTCCTGATGAATTCTTTGAGATTTCCAAAGGACTTGAAAATATACCCGAAGGCGGTGAAAGATGCAGAAAGTGCTATCGATTAAGGCTTCAAAAAACAGCTGAAGCTGCCAAAGCAGATAGGTATGACTTTTTTTGTACGACGCTTTCAATAAGTCCTCACAAAAATGCCGAATGGATAAATGAAATCGGAAACGAGCTTTCAAAGGATTACGGCACAGCGTTTTTACCGAGCGATTTTAAAAAGAAAAACGGATACAAACGAAGCATCGAGTTGTCAAAAAAATATAATCTTTACAGACAAAACTTCTGTGGATGCATTTTTTCAAAAGCTTCTGCGGATAAAAAATAAACACGGAAGATAAATAATAACATATTTGTTTAATCATCAAAGCTTATCTGCATCTTCTGAATTAATTTGGCATTTGATTATATTGCTGCAAGCGATGATGAAAAGTGTGATAAACTAATTGGAAGAATTAAAATAAATTACATAGCAACAGCGCACTGCAAGTTTTTTATGCAGTACGCTGTGATTTATATTGTTAAGTTATATCAGAGTAATTGTCCATTTTCAACTGCAATTATTCTTGTTTCTGATAGCTTGACAAATTTCCTTGATGTTCTATATATACAATAAAAAGGGAGTCTGCGATAAGCGGTTTCTCCCGAGTTATTTCTTTTTGTATGCTAAAAAAGAAATTCTCTATTTTTTGCTGCTGAAAATAGAGAATAAATACATATCCGAGTATGCACCTCCCTTTCGGGAAAAACCGCCTACAATTAAGCAATCACCCTTGTGACTATAACAACACAAGGGTGATTTTTTATCGAATTATATCAAATTTTCTAATTACGCATTAATTCAAAATCGCTTTTTGGGTGTTTGCAAAGAGGGCAAACCCAATCATCAGGAAGCTCCTCAAACGGTATTCCCGTTTTTTCCTCATCGTATATCCATCCGCATATTTTACATACCCAAGCTTTACCCTTGCTCTCAACCTTTTTTGGCTTTGGCTTTACATTTTCAAAATAATAAGAATATGTCATAGAAGCGTTGTCATTTAAAACTTCTCCGCCAACAACATCAGCGATAAACATAATATGCGTTCCCAAATCTTTTGTTTCAGCAACGCTCGCTGAAATATACGAATTAACGCCCTTTGTGATATAGTATATTCCATTCTCATCAAAAGCCTTATCGGTTATCTTTTCAAACTTATCAATATCACGTCCGCTTTTAAAGCCGAAATCTTGAAAAAGCGAAAACTCAGCGCTTTCATCAATTACAGATACTGTAAACTTTCCCGATGCTTTTATAATGTCAGCTGTGAAATTACTCTTGTTTACTGTAACTGAAATACGATTCGGCTCAACCGTTTGCTGCATAACAGTATTTACGATACAGCCGGACTGCTTCTCTTCCGCTTTAGATGAAAGTACAAACAAACCATAACTCAACTTAAACATTACATTATTATCCATTAAGCTACCTCCATAATACTATTCTTCGCTATCCTTCATGCAAAGCATCATAACTGCCTTTTGAGCATGAAGTCTGTTTTCCGCTTCCTCGAAAATTTCATCTGCGTGAGCCTCGAATATCTCTTCGGTAATCTCCTCGCCCCTATGTGCAGGAAGGCAATGCTGTACCATACATTCAGGATCTGCCACTGCCATTAGCTCATCGTTTATCTGATAGCCGTCAAACGCAATTTTACGCTTTGCGGTTTCTTCCTCCTGTCCCATAGAAGTCCAAACATCAGTAAAAATAACATCGGCTCCCTTTGCAGCTTCAATAGGCACATTTGTCATTGAAAACTTGTCCTCATATTCCTTGGTAAATTCAAGAACACGAGCATCCGGCTGATAATCGTCCGGGCAAGCAACAGCTACTTCCATACCGACTTTGAGTCCGCCGACAATAAGTGAATTCGCCATGTTGTTTCCGTCGCCGATATAGCACATTTTCAGTCCGTCAAAACGTCCTTTAAACTCTCTGATAGTCATAAGGTCTGCAAGCACCTGACACGGGTGGCAGAAATCTGTAAGACCATTTATTACAGAGATCGAGCCGTAATTCGCCAGGTCCTCAACTTCCTTTTGCTCAAAGGTTCTTATCATAATTCCGTCAATGTAGCGTGAAAGTACACGGGCAGTATCCTGAACAGGCTCTCCTCTGCCTATCTGCAAATCACGGTTTGACAAAAAGAGCGCCTGTCCTCCGAGCTGATACATTCCTGTTTCAAAGGAAACACGGGTACGGGTTGACGACTTCTGAAAAATCATTCCTAAAGTCTTTCCCTTCAGATGATGATGCTCAATTCCGTTTTTGTTTTCATACTTTAGCTGGTCTGCGAGATTTAAAATCTCAATAATCTCCTCTTTTGAAAGATCCATCATTTTTAATAAGTGTTTCATTTAATCTCCTCCGTCATATAGTATAAACGAAAATTATCCGTTTGAGCGTGTCGACAAAGTCGAGCACGCTCCCCAAGGGACAAACGCACTCACTTCGATAGCTTTAACTATCTCGTTCTGCGTTTTTCCCCTAGGGAACCCCTTTTCATCGGAAATCGGCTCATACCGCCGATTTCCTCTCAAGGTGTCGCTGCGTCGGCACATGTCCGC
>USCU01000206.1 GCA_900553335.1 uncultured Ruminococcus sp.
ATCTACACAGAGTAGATCGTCGGCAGCGTCAGATGTGTATAAGAGACAGACTTTAGAAAGTACAAATGCAGGAGGACAAATTTTATGCAGGAAATTTCAAGAATAACGACAGATGTAAAAAAACGTTTTAAAACATTAAGACCGATAATGATTTTGATTTTGATCGGTGTTTTTGTCGGAACAACAGTATACATATTAAAAAACGAGCCTTTGTCGGAAAGCTTAAATGAGCTTAATACTGATTATTTGAGTCTTAGAAGCGGTTCTTCATATATCAGTGTTATGATGACATCGCTTTTTAATTCCACAATACTGCTTGCAATACTTTTTTTAGGCGGACTTTGTGCAGTTGCTTTTCCGGTAGTTCTTTTAGTACCTATTTATAAAGGCTTAGGCATAGGCTGTAGCGTTGCAGAGCTTTATTCGTCTATGGGACAAAAGGGTTTTATATATGCGCTTATCCTTATTTTACCGTCTGCCGTAATAAGCTGTTATGCACTGATGATCGGAACGAGAGAAGCGTATAGAATGAGCATCGAGTGCTTTGGAGCTATATTCAAAAGTAAAATATACACTGTTTCGGAAAACGCAAAGCTTTATCTTGTGAAATTCTTGATTTTAGAGGCAATCTTATCCGTGTCGGCAACTATTGACAGTCTTTGCAGTTTGGTTTATAATAATATAAGCACGATCTAATGTTCGTCACACCTAAAGGCGGTGATGGATGTCTTAATGTTTTAGTGGTGGACTCAATTTGCGCTAAAACACTAAGGGCTAATGCCCGATCGCTTGCTAAATGATGGGACGCTTTCCCTTATTGAATTAATTGCAAAGGATGTGCTTTAATGGGACTGTTCGGTGGATACGAAAATGCGGGACCTGGAGTTCCGAAAAATCCTGAAGATAAAACGGTTGTGGCAAGGTTTTTTGAAATTTATTTCCGAAGATTCTGGAAGCTTATGACATTAAACATTTTGTATTTTATTTTTTTCATTCCGTTTTTTGCAGGAATGACTATTGCATTTTCAGAAAGCATTGATAGTAATTTGAAAATACTAGGACTTATTGCAATAGGCTTGATAATTGTCCTGACGTTTGGTCCTGCAACCGCCGGATTTGTAAAGGTTGTAAGAAATTATTCCCAGGAGAGAAACGCTTTCTTGTGGAGTGATTTTGCAAAGGCTTTTAAGCAAAACTATGTTCAGGCGTTTATAATGGGAATAATTGATCTCGTTTTTGCTGCCGGATTTGTCATTGCTATTGTAAGCTACAACGATTGGGCGTCAAAAAATACCGCAATGTACATCCCATTTATAATAACTCTTAGCTGTATGCTTGTGTTTGTTATGATGCACTTTTATATATATCTGCTAATAGTATCGACTAATCTTTCGTTTAAAAATATTTTGAAAAACTCATTTTTGCTTGTTGGCGTAAGCCTTAAAAAGTGCGTTTTCACACTTGTTGTAGCGGCATTGATTGTTTTGCTCATTGTATTTTTATATCCGTATTCATTTTTTGTTATACCGTTTATACCACTGAGCTTGTTATGCTTTCTGATATGCTTTAACTGTTATCCTGTTATAAGGGAGTATGTAATAGATCCTTATTATGCAAAAAGGGGAGAGGAAAACCCTGAGGACACATATCTTAAAGACACCGAAGAGGAAGCAGTTTTTGAAGATAAGGGAGGACAGGAACAGCCCATCAAAGTAAATAAAAAGAAGAACAAAACCATTAAATAGCAAAGAAAAAGGCGAGGGTCTAATAAGACTCTCGCCTGAAATTTTATCTGTAATTATTTTTCAATTTCTCCCTGTGACAGGGCTTTTAAATATGCGTTAATGAATCCGTCTAGGTCACCGTCCATAACTCCGCTTACGTTTCCTTGTTCATAGCCCGTTCGGTGATCTTTTACAAGTGTATACGGCATGAACACATAGCTTCTTATCTGTGCGCCCCAAGCAATCTCCTTGTGAACGCCTTTAATGTCCTCTATTTTTTCAAGATGCTCACGCTCTTTAATTTCAATGAGCTTTGCCTTGAGCATTTTCATAGCGTAATCTTTGTTTTGGTGCTGTGAACGCTGAGTCTGACAAGCACATACGATTCCTGTAGGCTTGTGAGTGATTCTTACCGCTGAATCGGTCTTGTTGATATGCTGTCCTCCCGCTCCGCTGGCACGGTATGTTGCAACTTCAATATCCTCAGGACGAATGTCAACTTCAATAGTATCGTCTATCTCCGGCATAACATCTACCGCCGCAAAAGAGGTGTGACGAGAACCGGAGCTGTCAAAAGGTGATATTCGGACAAGTCGGTGTATTCCTGCTTCGCTTTTTAAATAGCCGTAACAGTTTTCACCCTCAATCATGATGGTTGCGCTTTTAATTCCTGCATCATTTCCATCGAGAATATCAAGCGTTGTGACCTTGTAGCCGTGCGACTCTGCCCAATGGTTATACATCCTCAAAAGCATCTCGGTCCAGTCCTGCGCCTCTGTTCCTCCTGCGCCTGCATGAAAGGATAAAATTGCGTTCTGCTTATCATATTCTCCTGTCAGAAGCGTAGAAAGCGTTACTTCATCAAGCTCGTTTACAAGTCTAACAAGCTGGTCCTTTGCTTCCTGTGCCGATTCCTCATCGTCCATTTCTTCGGCAAGCTCTATTAACGCTTCGATGTCGTTATACTGGGACAAAAGGGATTCGTATTTTTTAATTTTGGTTTCAAGAGAACTGATTTTCTTTAAAATCTTCTTTGAGTTAGACGAATCGTTCCAAAAA
>USCU01000207.1 GCA_900553335.1 uncultured Ruminococcus sp.
GATCGTCGGCAGCGTCAGATGTGTATAAGAGACAGCCTTGTAGGTTACCGAAAATGTTTTGAGTCGTTCGCCATTTTCTTTTAAAGCACTTGATACAACTGAGGAGATTCCACTTGAATCAAGTCCTCCTGACAGGAATGTGCCTATAGGAACGTCTGAAACCATTTGACGCTTTATAGCGTCTGTAACCAAATACTTTGTATGATCTAAAACCTCGTCGAAGCTTTCATTACATTGTTGTTCCTTAAGTTCAAAATATAAGTGAGTTTTAAGCTTGCCGTTTCTAAAATATCCGCATTCACCCGGTTTCAGCTCGTGTATGTTTTCAAAAACGCCGTATCCGCTTGTTCGTCCCGGACCTATCAAAATTATTTCGGCTATGCCCTCGGTGTTTACTCTAGGCTTTGCTAACGGATTTTTGAGTATTCCTTTTATCTCGCTTGCAAAAACAAACTTATCGCCGAAAAGTCCGTAGAAAAAGGGTTTTACTCCAAGCTTATCTCTGGCGATAAAAAGACTTTTCTTATTTGCCTCCCATATTGCAAAACCGTAAATTCCGTTAAAACGCTTTGGTGCGTCTTCCCTCCACTCAATAAAAGACTTTAACACAACCTCAGTATCCGAATGAGTTTTAAAACTATACCCAAGGCCTATTAACTCGTTTCTTATTTCACTCGTGTTATACAGCTCGCCGTTGTAGACCAAAGCATATTCTTCTCCGTTTTCTTTTGCGATCATAGGTTGAGTTCCGTTTTCAATGTCAATTATAGCAAGTCTTGTGTGGATCAAAACTGCGTCATCGCTTATGTAAAAGCCGTCTTGATCAGGACCTCTGTGCTTTAGACAGTTTCTTATGTCTATAGCGATTTTCGGATCGTTTATAAAAGCATTGCTCATACCGATTGCTCCTGCTATTGCACACATAATATCACCCTTTCTTTTTGGTTTATTATATGCCGGAGCAATAAGCGATGACACATTCTTTTTATGTCATACAAGTTTTTTGCTTTGCCATTTCTCCCCACGATATCGGAAGATACTCATAAGTGCAGTAAGTACCCATGTAAGGCATGTAGTTCCCCATACTGCCCAGTACCCGATAAAGGTGATATGAGATAATATAATAGCAAAGCCTACTCGTCCGACAAACTCGGCAATGCCGTTTATAAACGCATACGAAACATCTCCTGCTCCGTTTAAAAGTCCTCTTGTAACATGAATCATTCCAAGGAAAAAGTAGAAGCAAGCGGAAACTCTAAGTGCGTTTGAGCCGATGCTTATAACATCGGGATCAGTTACAAATAGTTTTACGATAACGTTTGAGAAAATCAGAAACAAAGCAAGCATTGCTCCTGCAAAGATAAAGGAAGCTTTAAGGCTGTTTTTGTATCCTTTTATTACCCTGTCGGTTTTTCCTGCGCCGACATTTTGTCCTGTGAAGGTAGAAACGGCAGCATTTAACGACGAGAACGGCTGCTGAATAAGCTGTTCAATTCTCATCGTAACTGTGTATGCAGCCATAACGGTTTCCTTGAATGAGTTCGCCGTTTTTTGTAAAAATACCATAGATACAGATATAAGTGCATTTTGCAATGCAATAGGCACACCGGTTTTTATACAAAGATAAATAAGCTTCTTATCAGGGATAGCTTCATGTCCGGCAAGGCTAAAATAGCGGTTTTTAAACAGAGCAAAGACTATGCTGCCGATTGCGGAGATAGCCTGTGCCAAAACTGTTGCAAGAGCAGCTCCCATAACTCCCATATCAAAAACAATTATCATTAATAAATCCAGCAATACGTTTAAAACACTTGCAATTACAAGGAAAATAAGCGGAGTTTTTGAATCGCCCAAAGACCGAAGAGCTGAATTTATCCAGTTATATGCGGCAACAGCAGCAGTTCCAAGGCACGCAATTCGCATATAGCTTACAGAGTCATTTAAAATGCCGGTTGGTGTATCAAGCAAAATCAAAAGAGGTTTTGCCAAAACAGCGGAAATAATACTTATAATAATTCCTAAAGCTATCAGAACATAAGCAGAATTAGCGATAAGCTTTTTCGTTTCGGATTCTTTCTTTGCACCAAAAGCTTGGGAAATCAAAATGCCTGCACCTATTGAAAGACCGATGCAAAGCGTGTAAAACAAATAGGTTATAGAGCCTGTAGCGCCGACTGCGGCAATTGCGTTTTTTCCCAAATATCGTCCGACGATTACAGAATCAACGATATTGTAAAGCTGTTGAAATAGATTGCCGAATAAAAGCGGTATTGCAAAACGTAAAATATGCCGTATTTCATTTCCGTTTGTCATGTCTTGTGTGTATGTACTCATTTTGATCTCCTATAGTAACAAATTCGGTATATTATATCATTTATTGGATAAATGTGTCAATGGGCTTGGCTGAGGTTTTCGGATAATTGTTGTTAATGAACGGAAAAAAGATCAGAAAAAATTTTATTTGTTTTTTTGTCTGATATGTATTATAATGGAATGGAAGAAAATTAGGGGTTGATCGGAGGGAAAGTTATTATGGGATTTTTGCCGATAGCTATGGTAATGTTATTTATTTTAATGTCTATTATTTTGTTTGTTTTTCTTGGCGGATTGGCTATGTTTATTGTTGGATTGGTAACGAAAATCAGAGCAAAATCTAAAAAAATAAAAAAGATATATCCAAATGTGCTTTTAGGTCTTTCAATACCGATTATGTTGCTTCCTTCAATTTTACTTTTATCAATGGGAGTGGAATTGTAT
>USCU01000208.1 GCA_900553335.1 uncultured Ruminococcus sp.
TGTGTATAAGAGACAGGTGTAAAGACAGACAAAACAATTAATGATGTTCGTGCAGGAATTATTAAAGCCTGCATTAATAGAAAATCAAGATTAGACAATCTAAAGGAGGAATTAAAATTGGCAGTAGACTATGAAAACAAAAATCCTGCATATCGATGTGGACTCTTATTTGCAGTGCTTGAGAAGCTTCAGCAGTCAGCATCAAACAACTCGCTTAACAGAACAATTAAAGACGCATACTTTTCATCTGCGGCTTCGAAACCCGCTTTGGTATTTCCGAAGCTTATAAGTCTTGCACAAAACCACTTAAAAAAGGTCAACGAGAAAACCGAAATTTATTTCAGCAAGCTTATTCAGGAAATAATTGACGGTATTAAAAATGAATTTCCTGAAACTCTTACGCTTTCGGATCAGGGCAGATTCATGATAGGCTATTACCATCAATACCAAGAGTTTTTTGTAAAAAAATACTCGGAAGATAAAAACAACTAAAAGCTAAGGAGGAAAAATAAAATGGCAATTGATAACAGATATGACTTTGTAATGATTTTTGATGTGGAAAACGGTAATCCAAACGGAGATCCTGACGCAGGAAACACTCCGAGAATCGATGCAGAAACCGGCTACGGCTACATAACAGATGTTTGCTTAAAACGTAAAATCAGAAACTATGTTGAGTTATGCAAAGAGGGAGAGGAAGGATATAACATCCTAATCAAACCTGATAAATCGCTTAATTCAAAATTTACCGGCGCTTATGAAGCAGAAGGACTTACAAAAAAACAAAAGGGTAAAAAAGCCGATGAAGTTAAGAAAGCACGTGATTTTATGTGCAAGAACTATTTTGACGTACGTGCCTTTGGTGCCGTAATGTCAACAGGCGACGATCCATGCGGAATCGTAAGAGGTCCTGTTCAAATAAATTTTGCAAGAAGTATTTCGCCAATAAACATTCAAGATATTACTATTACCAGACAGGCTCGTACATCCGAAGATCGTATGGAAACAGGTGAAACCGAAATGGGAAGAAAAAGCTTTATTCCGTATGCTCTTTACCGTGCCGAAGGATATATTTCAGCGAGCTTGGCTAACAAGATAACTGACCTCAATGATGATGACCTTGAGCTTTTATGGACAGCAATCATTAATATGTTTGAAAATGACCACAGCGCTGCAAGAGGAAAAATGTGTATGAGAAAGCTCTATGTTTTTAAGCACCAAAATATTTTGGGAAACTGCCCATCACACATTTTGTTTGACAAAATCAATGTTGATGAAAATTCAGCACCGCCCAGAAAATTCAGCGATTACAAAATAACCGTTGATGAGAATATGCCTGAGGGTGTAGAATTAATCAGCAAATTATGATGAATGAGTCCATATCAATACGTTCAATTCAACATTATCTTTACTGTCCGCATAGATGGGGCCTTCTTGAAATCGACTGCGCTTGGGCAGAAAACGTATTTGTAACTAAGGCAAACTTATTGCATTCAAGAGTTCACGACCCAAAGTCGGCATATTCTCCACCGGGTAAGAAATGCTATACCTCCGTATCGGTATATAATGACAACCGTGAATATAATCTTTACGGCGTTACAGACTGCATAGAAGTTAAAAGTGAGAAAAATAAAGATTTATGTATAGTTGAATACAAACCGACAAAACCCAAGAATAAAGATTATAATTTCGATGACCTTATGCAGGTATTTGCACAAAAAATCTGTGTTGATTATGTTTGGGGCTGCGATTGCGAAGGCGTACTATATTATGCTGATGTAAAAAAGAGAATCAAACTGCCGCTTAAGGAAAATTTCTCTGAATATGATAGCATTCTTAAAAAAACATTAGCTGAAATGCGTAGTCTGCTAAGAGTTGGAAAGATACCTGAAATAAATAAAAGCAGTAATTGTAACGGATGTTCGATGAAGGATATTTGTATTCCGAATTTAAAAGCCCCTGTCAGCATACAAAAATCCATTAAAGAAATCATGGAGAG
Source organism: uncultured Ruminococcus sp. (assembly GCA_900553335.1). Classification (GTDB taxonomy): domain Bacteria; phylum Bacillota; class Clostridia; order Oscillospirales; family Ruminococcaceae; genus UMGS1601. The sequence continues at coordinate 2,000 of USCU01000208.1, forward strand.
AAAAGAATGAGAAAATTATTAAACACTATTTACATTACTAATGAACAAGCCTACCTTTTTCTCGACGGTGAAAATCTTGTATGCCGAATAGAGGATAACGATAAGTTCAGAATTCCTTTTGACAATGTTGAAAACATCGTATGTTTTAATTACCTCGGATGTTCCCCTGCATTAATGGGAAAGTGCGTAAGTAAATGCATACCCATTAACTTTGTTTCACCACAGGGAAAATTTCTTGCAAAGGTGTGCGGCGAAACTAAAGGAAATGTTTTTCTGAGAGTTGCACAAATTGATAAATTCAGAGAAAACGGACTCTTTCTTGCCCAAAATACTCTTGCTTCAAAGTTCAGCAATTCATTGCAGGTTATTAAAAGAACTCTTCATGATAACGCATCTCTGAGAGATGATGATGAAATACAGGCTGTGATGAGCGTACTGACAAACGGAGTGACTGAAATATACTCATCAGACTCAATTGAAAGTGCAATGGGAATTGAAGGAAACTGTGCAAGAAGTTATTTTTCAGTTTTTAACAAACTTATTACTAATCCTAAAACGTCACTTTCATTTGAGTACCGAACAAAAAGACCTCCGCTCGACCCGGTAAATGCATTGTTGTCATTTGTCTATACTTTATATACAAATGAATATGCTGCTGCGTTGGAAACGGTAGGACTTGATAGTTACATTGGATTTTGCCACTCTTTACGAAGCGGCAGAAGTTCCCTAGCATGTGATTTAGT
>USCU01000209.1 GCA_900553335.1 uncultured Ruminococcus sp.
ATACCAAGCGATAAAATTCCGAGAAGGCTTTTAGCATTTACTCTTCTTTCTTCCTTTTCAATCCAGATTGATGACTTAAACTCATTAGCCTTCTGAATGAAAAAAGTTGCCGGACGAGCATGTAATCCAACCTGATTCTGTACTACTACATCTTTTACGAACATAATTAATCTCTCCATTTCTATCCTAAACTAGAATGACCTTCGTTATAAAATAATTATACTCTTAAATTTCACAAAGTCAACAAAAAATCCAACCCCACCGATAAATTTCTGCTAATTGATTATCTGTTGAGTTTTCAAGGACTTCTGATTTGTATACAATTACCAAAAAACTTGATCTCATTTCCGCATAATAAACAAAAACTTTTAACAGTCATATCATTCCAACGGAACTGATCGGCTATTTTTCCGGTTTTTCCGACTGATACTGATCTAAAATCCGCTTATCCTCCTCACTCAACTCGTAATTATCGATCATATCCCGACGCTTCTCATATGTTCTTATCAGCGACTGAGCATGCCTCCATTTTTTTATATTTTCATGATGTCCCGAAAGCAAAACTTCGGGAGTTTTTTTCCCCCTCCAAACCTCAGGACGAGTATACTGAGGATACTCCAACAGCCCTGAGTAATGGCTTTCATCAATATAACAATCGGGACGTGATAAAACTCCGTCTATCATTCTGACTACAGCGTCTGTAATACAAAGCGCAGGAAGTTCTCCTCCTGTCAGAACAAAATCGCCTACAGATATTTCTTCATCTACGATTTCTTCGATTACACGTTCATCTACGCCCTCATAATGTCCGCATAAAATTACGATATCCTTTCCCTTTGAAAGCTCAATCGCTTTTTTCTGGGAAAACGGCTTTCCGGCAGGTGTTACAAAAATTGTGTGAACATCTCTATCACCCTTTATATCCAAAAAGCACTTATATATAGGCTCAGCCTGCATAAGCATTCCCTGCCGTTCGCTGTAAGGAGTATCATCAACACGGCGATGCTTATCCTCAGTATAATCCCTTATATTATGGCAATGAAGCTCAAAAAGTCCTTTTGCCCTCGCTCTCCCGACAATGCTTTCGCTTAAATAGCTTTCCATCATTTCGGGAAAAAGAGTCATTATATCAATCCTCATCAAAAAGCCCCCTGAGCGGTGTGATTTTCATAACTCCCGCTTCGATATCGGTCGATTTGACAACATCTGCTATTGCAGGAATATAGTACATGTTTCCGTCCTCAGCTTTAATGTGATAAACGTCATTTGCTCCCGTCTGAGTAACCTCGCATATAGTGCCGAAGCTTTTGCCGCTGTCGAAATCCACAACCTCCATGCCAATCAGATCGGCAATAAAGAAAGTGTTTTCAGGAAGCTTTAAGCTTTCTCTGTCTGCATACAAAACCTTGTTCCTAAGCGACTGAGCCTCCTCTACGGTATTTATTCCCTCAAGCTTTATTATCGCCATATTCTTTTGAGTTCTTGCCTTTTTGACTTTGATTTTCTTCTCACCGTTTGAAAAATAAAGTGTTTTGTGAGAGCATAAAACCTCAGGACTGTCGCACCAAGGCTCAACCTTCACCTCTCCTGAAAGTCCGTGAACACTTACTATTTTTCCTATCTCCAAGTATTTTTTCATTTACATTTTCCTCACATTCAATAAGGGACGCTGCCCCCGTTATTCAACGTCTTCAGCAGGGGATCCTATTCCCGCTGAAAAAAATCAAGTGAAACCCGCCGCCTTAAAGGTAGGGGACACAGTCGTTGTTATATTTTGCACCCTGAAAGGTATTTCTTTTTGCCATTGTTTTGTCTATCTCGTTCATAACGCAAAACTTTTTTAAACTCCAAAGCGGTGAAACAAGCGTTTCTTTTTTTCCGTCACCTGTTATCCTTTCGATGACAACGTCCTCAGGCAGTATTTCAAGCTGATCGCATACAGTTTCGGTATACTCCAAAAGTGTCATCTCCAAAAACTCTCCGTTTAAAAACTCCTCGCAGATTTTTGTGCCTTTTATGACGTGGAGAAGATGAATCTTAACGCCGTGAGGATAAAGCTTCGCAACCGTTTCGGCAGTTTTTAGCATATCCTCCCTGCTTTCGCCCGGAAGCCCGTTGATTATATGAATGCATATGTCTATATCTCGGCTTTTGAGCTTATCGTAGCCTTTTAAAAACTCATCAAAGGTATGGCATCGGTTGATTCTTTTCGCCGTAACGTCCGAAGAAGTCTGAAGTCCAAGCTCTACCTCTAAATTTGTAACTTTTGATAACTCCAAAAGCATATCTGCACATTCATCCGAAATACAATCTGCTCTTGTTGCAACATTTACTCCGACTGCATTTTCAAACTTCGCCGCCGAAAAGAACGCTTCTCTCAGAAAACCTATATCTCCGTAGGTGTTGCTTCCTGCCTGGAAATACGGGATATACAAAGCGTCCGGCCATTTTTTATGAAGCGTTTGCCTGACATCGTCAAACTGAGATTTAATGCTTTCTTTGGGGTTGCCTGCAAAATCTCCGCTTAACATTCCCGAACAGAACGTACAGCCGCCGACTCCCTTTGCTCCATCACGGTTAGGACAGGTAAGGTTAAGGTTTATCGGGACTTTAAATACCTTTTTGCCGTATTTATGACGAAGATAAAAGTTGTGAGTGTAATATCTTTTATTGTCGTCGGAATATATAAATCCTGTCTCTTATACACATCTCCGAGCCCACGAGACAAGAGGCAATCTCG
>USCU01000210.1 GCA_900553335.1 uncultured Ruminococcus sp.
GAATAAGTGCGGGTGCATTGATTTTTCAAAACAGCATTGAATTGATATACAGATACACTCCGAATTTAAACGACGATGTGGGACTTAAAGATTTTTCTGCGCTTAATCTTACTGATATTCAAATACTTCCTCATTATCACCGCTTTTCAAAGCAGTTTGACAACTTTAAACAGACGGCTCTTACTTACGAAAAAGCAAAAAACATCAAATTGATCCGGCTTGATGACGGTCAAGGCGTTATTGATTCTCCCAAAGGATACATTTTAGTATGACAAACCCCTGAGAACTTTTCAAAGTTCTCAGGGGAAATTTTTATTTCTCGCTGATATTTGTCAGCCACGCATTGTTGTTTACATACCATGCGACTGTATTTTTAAAGCCTGATAAAAAATCCGTTTCTGCTTTCCAGCCAAACTCATTTTTTAGCTTTGATGAATCCACGGCATATCTGCGGTCGTGGCCATTCCTGTCCTCAACATAGCTTATAAGATTTTCAGGCTTGTTAAACTCCTTGCAAATAAGCCTTACAAGACTTATATTACTCATTTCATTATTTGCGCCGATATTATAAATCTCGCCCACTCTGCCGCTATGAATTATTAGATCTATCGCTTTGCAATGATCCGTCACATAGATCCAGTCACGAATATTTTTTCCGTCGCCGTAAACAGGCAACGACTTATTCTCAAGCGCATTTTTGATCATAAGCGGAATCAGCTTTTCAGGGAATTGATACGGTCCGAAATTATTGCTGCTGCGGCTTATGCTAACGCTCAATCCATAGGTTTTGTAATATGAAAGCACCAGCAAATCTGCTGACGCTTTGGAAGCGCTGTACGGACTTGACGGATTTAAAGGCGAATTTTCCGTAAAACGCATATCGGGTTTATCAAGCGGCAAATCTCCGTACACCTCATCAGTTGAAACCTGATGAAATCTTGAAACGCCATATTTTAAACAAGCATCCATTAAAACCTGCACACCCAAAATATTGGTTTTAAGAAAAACAGCGGGATTTTCGATACTTCTGTCCACATGGCTTTCTGCCGCAAAGTTTACGACAATGCCAGGGCGTTCTTCATCAAAAATTATTTTAACTGCTGATTCATCGCAAATATCCGCCTTCACAAAACGAAATTTGGGATTATTCAAAGCATTTTCAAGAGTAAACAAATTACCGGCATAAGTGAGTTTATCAAGGCAAACTACCCTATAGTCGGGATATTTCTGCAAAATATAATAAATAAAATTGGAGCCGATAAATCCTGCTCCGCCGGTTATTAATATGGTCATTTTGAAGTCCTCTTAAGTTTTGTTTCGATAAGGGGCAACACCCCGTCATTCAACAAACGACCGAGCATTAGCTCCTTAGCCTTAGAGGCGGGGGAAATAGTCGTTGTTATAATATTTTTTACTTAGTCTAGCATTAAAAACTAATATTGCAAACAAGAATTACTTGCCTTAAATTCATAGGGTGTTGTATGACGGTGTATTGTTTTTTTATTTGCTTGTTTTCTAATATTTTAGTGTATTCCAACTATCCCAATCGAACTAATTTGATAGGACAAACATTCAGACATTTATAGCATCGCACACATTTTTGTTCATCAACCTGCGGATATTCAAAACCTTCTTTATCTTCTACCATTGATATAGCAGATTTGGGACAGATTGCGAAGCAAGCCGTACAACCACAGCACTCCTCTTTTCTGCTATACAAAATTGGAATATCTTTATCATTCATACAAACACTCACTTTCAACGATGTAGTAATCTCATCTTTACTGCACCATATTTTCTTCTCATAACATTCATAAAACCATAACCGCCATATCTTTTAGCAACACATGAGAAATCCAACGTTTGAAAATCTGTCCAAAACTGATCTCTGCTTTCAGGTCTTTGGCAAGGTGCTTTCAATGGAAGTTGCAGACAGTCTTCAATAAGAGTAGATTTAAAATCTAGTTTCATTTTTACTTGTTCAAATGCACTTGCACCCAAATCATTATTAACCAAAACAAGTGATACTCCCTTATTATCATCAAATTCCGGAGCTGCTTTTTCAATTCCCCAGTAGTCACCAATGGTTATATCACCGGGATGCATTATCGCTTTATAAGGGCACTCAAAACAACATGGACGCAAAATATTATGACTGTAAAATAAAGTACTAAATACCCTGCTGTCAACCTTCGTTCCATCTTCCATTGTCAAGGTTTCAATGCTTTCTCTCCACCCATAGTCTTTTTTATTTCGAAAATCTGCAGCTGCAACTTTTTGGGATTTTTTCTTCTCCTGCCATGTTAAATACTCTTTCCAAACTTCCGGACTCGGTACTCCGTGGCAAACAATATCTATACAAAACAGATTAGGATACTCTTTTCCAAGAAAGCCACGCAATCCAGCTACTTGGCAAGATACACCTGAAAACAGTACTTTTCGGCCTGTCTTGAGATCGGCTTCTACATTTTTATATGTATCTCCTAATTTACTCTGAATATACTTTGATCCTCGCATTAAATTCCGTGTCTGAACATCTTCTGCCCTAATATGAACAGCTTGAAAGGTATCTGTTAAAACACACCCATAAACCACACCGTTTTCCTTGAGAACTTCATCGGATAAAGCAGTAAAAATGCCGCCAGATCTAGACTCAGCCCGTATTCTTGCATCTTTATGCTTTACAGCGTCTGTCTCTTATACACATCTGACGCTGCCGACGATCTACTCTGTGTAGAT
>USCU01000211.1 GCA_900553335.1 uncultured Ruminococcus sp.
TATCTACATTATACTATATAAAGCAACTAAACGCAACAAAAAAATAAATTTTTTACAACTATTTCCTTAAATAAAAAACGGATTTTATCAGACAATATATTATGAAAGGAGTGATTTAAATGCAAAATCAGCAAAACCCTCAAAACAAGATGCCTTACGGCGGACAGAACAAGAATAACAATCAGCCAAGCAACAAGAAAAGCCCTAGCTCTTCTAATAAAACACCGAACCAGAGTGCAGAAAATAAAATTCCTGATCAGGGTTCAAACAAAAAGCAAAATCCATCAAACTAAATTTCAAACGATAAGTATAGCTATTGCTATCTTTATCGTTTCGGTCCGAAGATCAACTCTTCGGACCTTATTTTTTACAGATTTTTAAATTCTTATATGCAAATGTCACAATTTGACGGGAGAAAAATTGTGTAAAAAGTCACACTTTGTGATTTCCTCTTTAAAAAAACTGAAAAGCGTGTTATAATAACAGCAAGGGCAAATCAGGCCTCACTAATTTATCGTGCGTTTGCACTAGTGGCTTTGCCCGTTTTTAACAAATAATGGAGGAATTCTTTGTCTCAGAGTTTTAGATACGGAGGAAATTGATATGTCAAAAAACATATGGAAGAGTTTGAGATATAAAAATGTTGCAGTTGTGCTTGCGATTCTTTTGCTTATTATCCTTATAATTTGCGCTTCATGTTCAAGCTCAACGCCGGAGGTAGATCCGAATGCAAAAAAGGTTCAGACTATAACCGACAATACTTCGCCGCCTGAAAAGACATCTTCAACGTTGTTTGCGGATTCAAAGGCGACAACTTTAACCAATTCCGATGCTTTAAGCTCGGGAAATCTTGTTGTTGTCAACTCAGAGCATCCGTTATCAAAGGATTTAAGCGATGATGTTGTGTCACTTATTTCTTACAATACCAATTCCGACGGCAATCAGCTGTTTTCACTTACAGACAGCTCGGTTTGTGTCTATGAGTCTGCTGCAAGACAGCTTCAATCTATGATGACCGCATTTTATTCTGAGTCAAAAAACAATACTCTGTTTATTTCGAGCGGTTATCAATCATCCGAAGAGCAGGGTTCAGAGCCTTTTGCGGCAGGAAGCAACGATGTCGGAACAGGATTGTCATTAAGCCTTGGAACGTGGAGCGATGGAAGCCGGGGAGCTTATGACGGTGCGGGTGACTTTGAGTGGATCACAAGCAATATGGCAAAGTACGGATTTGTCACAAGATATACTGATTCAAAAAGCTCTGTGACAGGAGCGCCGGGAGATCAAGGCCTTATAAGATATGTTGGTTTGCCGCACGCAGAAATCATGGCGGCGAACGGTTTCAGTCTTGAAGAATATATAGAGTTTATCAAAACCTACACCTTTGAGAATCCGCTTCAGCACACAGGCTCTAATTCAGTAAGCTATGCCGTTTATTATACGCAAATGAAAAAGGGAAATACGACCGATATAAGAATTCCGGTAAAGGCAGACGGAACGGAATATACTTATGCTGTTTCCGGAAACAATATTGACGGATATATCGTAACCGTTGCAATGGAAAAGACAAAATCTGCAGCTGCTTCATCAGCTAATACTTTATCAGGCAGTACAAATGCTGCTCAAACTGAAGCAAGTGTATTTGATGCAGAATCGTCTGAAGCTGACGGCAGTAAGACGCCTTCAACTTCATCTCCGTTTATTGCTGCCAATTAATAACTTTTAGGCTGACAGATTTTTAGTCAGCCTTTTTAATTGGTTTTATTATTTTGCGGTGATATTTTGGTGAAAAGTCTTTATTTTTTTAAAACTTTATGATATACTAATTGTATCAAAATAATTTGGGAGGCATAAATGCTGAATTATAAAGGTCAAAAATGTATATCTTGCGACAGAGAATTTAAGGACGGTGACGATACCGTTGTTTGTCCCGAGTGCGGAACTCCTTACCACAGAGAATGTTATATAAAGGAAGGTAAGTGTATAAATGATTCACTTCATTCTGAGGGCAAGTCATGGACTCCGAAAAACTCTGATGAGGGCAAGGTGAAGTGTCAGCGTTGCGGAGGAGTCAACGAAGAGGATTTTGAATATTGCTCGCACTGTGGATTTCCGTTAAAAAGCGAAGAAACTGACCGCCCGTTTAATAGTGAAGGCTATGGCGGATATCAAAATACTACAGACAGCACAAACACCTACGGAAGGGGAGGTTTCTACGGATCACCGTTTGGCGGAGGATTTATGCAAGGCTCTGTAGATCCGTTTGAGTATTACTGCAAAAGTTATGGTGTTGATGTGAACGATCGCATTGACAGCATAGGAATAAAAGATTATTTTAAGTACATTCGCTCAAATCCGATGTATTATATTCTGAAGTTTTTGAGATTTTCAAAAGATGGTATAAAGCGCTCTTTTAACTTTCCTGCGTTTTTCTTTCCTCATATATTTTTCTTTTTTAGAAAAATGTACAAGCAAGCGACAGTTTATCTTACATTTTCAATTATTACAACTATTTTTTCAAGCTGGTTTATGATGTCTTATATAGATATGTCGGGCATTTCGACATACAGCGATCTTGTAGCTTCTATTTCAAGCCGTATGAACGAGCCGGCAGTGTTCTGGGGAATACTGGGCGTATCAGCGTTTTCTCTTGTAACGAGGATAATTTCCGGAATATTTGCAAATTACTGGTATTATAAGAAAGCGAAAAAAGAAGTGAACCAAATAGTTACTGAGCC
>USCU01000212.1 GCA_900553335.1 uncultured Ruminococcus sp.
ACTTTGTATATTTTTTGGTGTACTTGAATTATTTGTATTTTCGTGATACTATAAATAAAAGTAACATTTCAAGGAGAAACAAATAATATGATGAACATAACTTATGTGCTTGACGGAAAGCTCTATCTTAACATTACAAACAAATGCCCCTGCTCATGCATTTTCTGCATAAGAAAAAACGGTGACGGAGCATATGGCTCTGACAGCCTTTGGCTTGATCATCAGCCGACTGATAACGAGGTTATCGACAGCTTATCAAAAGAAGATCTTGATAAATACGATGAAATCATATTCTGCGGCTTCGGTGAACCGACATCAGAGCTTCAGATTTTAATATCTGCAGCAAAATATATCAGAGGACGCACAAAAACAAAAATCAGAATAAATACAAACGGCTTAAGCGATTTGATAAACGGCAGAGAAAACACCATCGAAGAAATGAAAGGTCTTTTTGACGTTGTTTCAATTTCCCTTAACGGATCAACTCCTGAAGAATATTGCCGGGTTACACGCCCTGTTTACGGCGAAAAGGCGTTTGACTGTATGCTTAATTTTGCAAAAAGAGCAAAAGAGCTTTTTCCAAAGGTTTTGCTCTCTGTAGTAGACGTGATCGACGAATCGGAAATAGAAAAATGTCAGGATTTAAGCGACTCGCTCGGTATCGCTCTAAGGGTTCGGGAATATGCCGAATAATTACTTTTTCCTTGCAATACCAAATCAAATATGATACAATATTAAAGTGAAATTTTAAATACCTTAGGGGGAATCAAAAATGCTGAAAAATATAATTCCGTCCGCATATGAAAGCATTTATTACGGGCTCTTTATGCTGTGCGGATTCTTTATACCATACGCTTCGATCAAACTGTTTAGGAACATTCTCCCAAGGGATAAGGGCAGAGAATTTGCCCTTAACGGAAAGCTTTCGGAAGGTAAGCCGAGAGGTGCGGGACTTCTTATGATAACGTCCTTGGTTATAACTGCCGCTTTATTTGTTCCGCTTAACCTTGAGCTTATAATATATATTGGATTTATCTATCTTGAAATGCTCAGCGGATATCTTGACGACAGTGCAAGCATTCCTTGGGGAAGAGTAAAAAAAGGCCTTATTGATCTTGTTGTTTCAGTTGGGATCTCAGCAACTTACTGTATTTACAACGCTCCGATATTAAAGCTTGCACTCTTTGGAATAAGCTTTACGCTTCCTATCGCCGTATATATCATTTTAGGTGCAGCATTAGTCTGGGCTGCTATAAACGTTACAAACTGCTCGGACGGAGTTGACGGACTTTGCGGAAGTTTAAGCATAATCTCGCTTGCAACGGTATTTGTTTTGATGCTTAACATGGATACCGATGACGAATTTAAGCTTTTAATCCTTTCGGCAATTTTAATGCTCATTGCATATCTTTGGTTTAATACCTCTCCTAGCGTCATGCTCATGGGAGATGCCGGTTCTCGTGCGCTCGGTGTACTTCTTGCGATATCGGCAATGAAGCTTGGCTCTCCGCTTTTATTTATAGTCTTTGCTTTTATGCTTATTATTGACGGTGGATTAAGTTTGCTCAAAATATCCTGCATAAAGTTTTTGGGGCTTAAAAACTTTATGAAAAACACAAGAACGCCGATTCACGACCATATGCGTAAAAACAAAGACTGGAGTGATACGCAGGTCGTTGTAAGATTTTCGATAATGCAGGGTGTAATCTCGCTTGCACTCATAGGCTTTTTACTAAAATAGAGGAGGAATATACATAATGCTGGGATTTTACAACTATTCGGTAATTCTGACATATTTAGGACTTGCGTCTTCCGTTTTCGGAATCACGCAGGTTATTGAAGTTTATAAAGGACAGGGCAACTATTCGATAGCTTTTTTATGCCTTTTATTCTCCGGACTTTGCGATTTGTTTGACGGAAGAATTGCAAGAATGAAAAAAAACAGAACCGACCGTGAAAAGGTTTTCGGAATTCAGATAGATTCACTTTGCGATCTTGTTTGTTTCGGAGTTTTTCCGGGCGTATTAGGGTATTCCTTCGGTTTTAATTACGGACTCGGACTTGTTTCTGCAATCGCAATAATCCTTGCAGCGGTCATAAGGCTTGGATACTTTAATACTATTGAGCAGGAACGTCAAGCTGCAACAAGTGAAAAACGTCATGAATACAGAGGACTTCCTGTAACAACTGTTGCTATCATTCTTCCTATAATCTATATTGCTATCGGACTTGTAGGAAAAACACTGTTCCCGACAATTTTCCAGATATGTCTTATTATCATAGCGCTTTTGTTCTTGATTAAATTTAAGGTGAAAAAGCCCCAAATGCTTGGAGTTGTGCTTTTAATTTTGATAGGTACCATTATACTTATCGCAATTTTTAACGGAAGGCTTGATTAATTATGTATATAAACAGCGACATGGAGATTTTTGATGGCGAAACCGCACAGGACAGGCTTCTTAAAAGCGTTTATTCAAACGCTTTTTTAAGATTGCTCATTAAACCTCTTACCCTGCCGGCAGTATCAAAAGCCGCAGGCAGGTTTTTGGACTCACGCTTGTCTTATCATCTGATAAAGCCCTTTATCAAGGCTAATAAAATAGACATGACCGATTACGAACGAAAACGCTATGTGTCTTTTAATGACTTTTTTACAAGACGTATAAGAGCCGGCAGACGCATTATAGACAAAAATGCAAGGATTATTTCCTGTCTCTTATACACATCTCCGAGCC
>USCU01000213.1 GCA_900553335.1 uncultured Ruminococcus sp.
TCGGCAGCGTCAGATGTGTATAAGAGACAGCTCTCAAGGTGTCGCTACGTCGGCGCATGTCCGCCTACGCGACAATATTTCAAAAGTGTACTTTTTCTACAAACTACTACAAGAAATAGTTGTTAATTTTCTTGCCTTTTTAATTATCCGCCGAAAAAAGTATGCTCAATAAAAATTTTTACACCTATTCCGACTAAAATAAGTCCTCCGATAAGCTGAGCTTTATTATTTAAAAGACTTCCGAACTTTTTGCCGGCAACTACAGCAATAAGAGAAAGCATAAATGTAGTTATGCCTATAATTGTCACAGATAAGACTATATTTACATTTTCAAGCGCAGCAAACGAGATCCCTACAGCCAAAGCATCAATGCTTGTCGCAACGCCCTGCAAAAGTAAAATAGGCACTGTTAATTTTAATCCCCGCTCATTTTCCTCATCACCTTTGACGGAGTCAAAAATCATTTTACCGCCTATAAATCCCAGCAAAATAAGCGCTATTATATGATCAAACGCCTTGATGTACTGAGCAAACGCACTTCCTAAAAAATACCCGATTGTAGGCATTGCAGCCTGAAAAATCCCAAAGCACAGAGCCATCATCAGGCCCCACTTTTTATTTGAGTTTTTATAGACTATTCCGTTTGTTGCACAGACCGCAAATGCATCCATAGAAAGCCCTATTCCTATTAAAAGAACCTCGATATAACTCATTTTTATTTTCTCCTTAAATACTCTTTAATTATCAAGCTTTGACGAAACAGTCTGTCGAAAAAGTACACCTTTTAAAATGTTGTCGCGTAGGCGGACATGTGCCGCCGCAGCGACACCTTGAGAGGAAATCGGCGGTATGAGCCGATTTCCGACGAAAAGGGGTTTCCTAGGGGAAAAACGCAGAACGAGATAGGTGTGGCTATCGAAGTGAGTGCGTTTGTCCCATGGGGAGCGTGTCGACTTTGTCGACACGCTCAATCATCAAGCTTTGACGAAAGCAGTGCTGAATACTTGTTCCTGAAGGATTCAAATTCTCCCTTTTCGATAGATTCTCTTATCTTCTCGGTAAGCGTGTTGTAAAAATAAAGATTGTGAAGCACAGCCAGCCTTCCGCCGAGCATTTCCTCCGCTTTAAAAAGATGACGTATATAGGCTCTTGAAAAGTTCCTACAGGCAGGGCAGCCGCACCCAGGATCAAGAGGACGGTTATCGTCCTTAAACCGCTCATTTTTAATGTGCATGATGCCGCCCCAGGTAAATACAGTTCCGTGTCTTGCGTCCCTTGACGGCATTACGCAGTCAAAGAAATCAATTCCTCTCCATACCGCTTCAATTAGATTGCTCGGAGTTCCGACTCCCATTAAATATCTCGGCTTATCCTTTGGCATAAAAGGCTCAACTGTTTCAATTATATGATACATTGTTTCCGTCGGCTCTCCTACCGCCAGTCCGCCAATAGCATAACCGTCACAATCTATCTCACGGATCTGCTTCATATGCTCAATTCTAAGATCATCAAATGTACAACCCTGATTTATTCCGAAAAGCATTTGACGGTTGTTTATTGTCGTTTCTAAAGAATTGAGCCTATCCATTTCCGCTCGGCATCTTTTAAGCCATCGTGTTGTTCTTTCGCACGACTGTTTTGAATACTCATGAGTTGCAGGATTTTCAACGCATTCGTCAAATGCCATAGCTATAGTGGACGCTAAATGCGACTGAATCTGCATACTCTCCTCAGGTCCCATGAAAATCTTTCTTCCGTCAACATGGGAATTAAAATACACTCCCTCTTCTTTTATTCTACGAAGAGCAGCGAGAGAAAATACCTGAAATCCTCCGCTGTCGGTCAATATAGGTCTGTGCCAGTTTATAAATTTGTGCAGTCCGCCGAGATTATGAATAAGTTCATCTCCCGGCCGGACATGCAGATGATAGGTATTGCAAAGCTCAACCTGACATTTTACCGTTTCAAGATCAAGAGATGACACCCCTCCCTTTATAGCTCCTGCCGTTGCAACATTCATAAAAACAGGCGTTTGTATTACGCCGTGAGGAGTATGAAATTCGCCTCGCCTTGCATTTTTTTCCTGAGTGATTAGTTTAAACATTTATATCTCCTTAGCTTTTTTCAAGTACTTATTTTCAATTACCTTTACTTCACGGTTTTTATCCAGAATCAGGCTGTATTTTTCATACTCTGCGCATACACTTACAACATCGCCTTTTGCGGCGTTTGCCAGAATATTAAGATTATACCAGCACTGCGGCGAACCGTCATCTCTTTTATACACAAGCTCATTCAAAAGCTTGCCCGTTTCACCTGTCGTTTCGATATATATAGTTGTAAAGTCGTCGTCTTTATCCGCAAAGCTGTAATTATAATAATACGGATGAGCAAAAATATATTTATCACCGCTAAAAAAATCGTCTTTTACTGCTGCGGTTTTATAATTATCAGCAAATTCAGTTTCAAAAGCAATTCTGTCGCCGTCTTTTTGTATTATCAGAGCGTTTAACTGACCGAATTCTTTAACGCCGATTCCGCCGTCTATATCAATTATTTTCTTGTCAAAGTCTATTATAGGCATAGGAGTATTTTTTGACACTTCAAAGCCGTATGTGGGAAAGTGTCCTACAATTACCCATTTGTCCGTCAAATTTCTGCACTCCAAATAACGCCATTTACAAAGCATATCGGTTTCTTTGGTTTCTTGCCAGTCCGCTCTCTCATCAAG
>USCU01000214.1 GCA_900553335.1 uncultured Ruminococcus sp.
GAATGAGGGTTTCTGGGATCGTGCCGTGCCTCAACACGATTAACTCCGACTCTCTCAAAGAAAAATTTAATTACCGCTGTTAAAGCTTCGGTCATTATGCCCCTGTGCCACCAAGCCTTACCCATACAATATCCTATATGCACTGATTGGGCTTCGTCATTCTTTGAAACAATACTGATTGAACCTACCAAAGTTTCTCCGTTTTCTTTTAAAACTATAGCCCAATTATAGCAACCGTCATCACTATACGAATTTACCCAATCGTTTAATATCTGCTTTGTGACTTCAATGCTTCCATGCGGTTGCCACATAAGGTATTTTGTAACATCGCTGTCATTTGCCCAGTTATTGAACATAGCTTCAGCGTCACTTGATTTAAAGCGTCTGAGCAAAAGCCTCTCTGTTGTTATCTCCTGTGTTCCTATATGCTTCATATTTTCCTCCTATCCATTATCCATTATTTTCTTGCTTCTAAACAACAAAAACCCCGATGCCGTTTAGGACATCGGGGTCAGCGATTTTAAACTTAGTTCTCCGGATAAACAGAAACCTGCTTGCGGTCACGTCCGAGTCTCTCGAACTTAACAACACCGTCAACCATTGCGAAAAGAGTATCGTCCGATCCTCTTCCAACGTTATTTCCCGGATGAATCTTTGTTCCTCTCTGACGAACGAGAATATTTCCTGAAAGAACAAACTGTCCGTCAGCTCTCTTGACGCCGAGTCGCTTTGATTCCGAGTCACGACCGTTCTTAGTCGAACCCATTCCCTTTTTATGAGCGAAGAACTGCATACTAATTCTGATCATAGTTACTTACCAATCCTTTCTGACTTGAACTACAAGTCAAATTCAACACGACCTATCTTTCGTAAATCGTGATTTTAATGCTTCCCGGAAACTGACTTTGAACCTCATAAAGATGAGTTACCAAAGAAAGCAAAAGCTTATCTCCGTCATCATTTATTCCGTTAAGCTTTAACATAATTTCGTTTTCAAGCACCCTGACTTTTGCATCTATTTTGAAAAAGTCAGTAATAGTGTTTACGGTCAGCATAACTGCGCTGGAAATGCTCGCACAAGCTATATCGCTTCCCATGTCGGAAAAATCTGCATGTCCCGAAAGGGAAAAGCCTAAAAGCTTATTGTCGGCATTTTTAAAAAAATCCGCTTTAACCATTATGCCTTGATAGATTCGATTCTAACCTGTGTGTATGGCTGTCTGTGACCCATTGCCCTCTTCTCGCCCTTCTTTGGCTTGTAAGTGAAAACATGGATCTTCTTGCCCTTTCCGTTTTTCAAAACCTTTGCTGTAACAGCAGCGCCCTCTACATAAGGAGTTCCGACTGTAAGGCTGTCTGCGCCTACTGCAACTACCTTATCAAAGGTTACTGTTTCATCAGCTTCTACAGAAAGCTTTTCAACGAAGATAACATCGCCCTCGTTTACCTGATACTGCTTTCCACCCGTTTCGATAACTGCGTACATCTAAAATGCACCTCTCTTTTCAATAAGTCTCGCTACTCGATCGGTGTGTATAATCCCACGAAACAGCGGGGTTTTATACAACTTAATATAAACCGTCAATATGCGGCTTTAATATCATATCATACCTAAAATGCAAAGTCAACAACATTTAACAGAAAGTTTACAAATTTTACTACTGCAACTCAGAAAAAGCCTGTTTGACATTTGTAACTCCTACTATTTTCATTGTAAATCCTGATTTATTAACGCCCTTTAAAGAGCTTTTCGGAACAATACACTTTTCAAAGCCTAAGCGCTCGGCTTCCTCAAGTCTTTGGGTTATATAAGAAACATTTCTCACCTCGCCGCCGAGTCCTATTTCTCCGAATGCCAGGAGCTTGTCCGATACCACCTTGTCCGTAACTGACGAATAAAGTGCAAGCGCAATGGAAAGATCTGCCGCCGGCTCATCAAGCCTTAGCCCTCCGACAACGCTTACATAAACATCTAGGTTTGAAAAGTGAAGCCCTACTCTTTTTTCCAAAACAGCTATTATAATTGCAAGGCGGTTGTAATCGAATCCGGTCGAAGTTCTTCTCGGCGCTGCAAATCCGCTTTTTGCAACAAGCGCCTGGACCTCCGCCATTATAGGTCTGCTCCCCTCTATACAGCAGGCAACGCAGCACCCCGAAACATCGCAAGGTCTTCCCGAAAGAAGCATAACCGACGGATTTTCAACCTCAAGCAAGCCTTTATCAGTCATTTCAAAAACGCCTATTTCCGTTGCTCTTCCGAAACGGTTTTTGTGGGCGTGTAAAAGCCTATAGGACATATTTCTCTGCCCTTCAAAGTAAAGCACGGCATCAACGATATGCTCCATTACCTTAGGCCCTGCAATAGCTCCGTCCTTGTTGACATGACCTACTATTATAAACGGTATCTCTTCGCTTTTAGCTGTTTTCATAAACAGGTTAGCACATTCTCTTACCTGTGCAACACTTCCCTGTGCTGATGAAAGAGAAGAAATGCTCATTGTCTGGATCGAATCTATTATCACAATATCCGGCTTTTCTTTTACAACCGCATCTGCTACAGCTTCCGCATCCGTTGAGGTTAGAAGATAAAGATTTTCGGTAAACACACGAAGCCTTTCCGCTCTAAGCTTTATCTGCCTTTGAGATTCCTCGCCCGAAACATAAAGTATCGTTTTATCTTCTCCTAAATTCTCGCAGATTTGCAGCAGCAAGGTTGATTTT
>USCU01000215.1 GCA_900553335.1 uncultured Ruminococcus sp.
AGACTATCATAACTCCATTTATCAATTACAGGAAGCTCAGTATCTATTGATGGAATGTAGACAACACCAAGATATTTGTTCCCGTCAATCTCAATCGTTGGTACATAGCCCTTTTCCTGATCGATAAGATTAAGCGAATCTTTTCTGTCTACTGTTGTTGACGGCATTTTTTCTTTAAGTGCTGCCAAAGCTGACTGTGCTTTAGCATAGGCTGCATCAGATTCATGCTTATTCCATAAAACAAGGGACAAAGCTGCTATAAGCAGCACTGCCCCTATAATTATAAACAATTTGCTAAGTCTACTTGTTGTCATCCTTATTGCCTTTCTTTTTGTTAAGTCTGACTCCTACAGCAATCATTACCAGCCCGCCGCCAGCAAGGACGGGTACAGGCCACCAAAGCTGTCCTGTTTGAGGTAAATATCCCAAGATAAGTTTTTTTCTTGCAAGTCTAAGTTCTTCTAAAACAGCTAGAATTTCCTCATCTGTAGATTCAGAATTACCTAAAATAAGCTTCGCTCGCTTTAAAACCTCTAAATACTCTTTCCAGCTCTCAGGTGTATAGTCATGCTCGTTCAAGTTCTCATAATACTTGATTGTTCTATCTAATTCTTCTCTTGGGGGCAAGGTAGTAATTGGAACTGTAGTTGCTTCAGTAGGTACTACATCAGTAGGCTCTGTATATGTGTCCGTTGTTTCAGGCTGTGTAGTAGTTTCAGTTGTCGGTTCAGGAGCATTATATGTATTCTTAATCAAAAACTCCGTTCCGCCTACAGAGTAACTCACTGTGTAATCTGCCGGTATACTCTTCTCAACAACTCGCCATGAAGAGGTTTTATCAGATTTCCACTCATAATACCAGCCGTTTGAAGAATTAAGTGTAACTGCTCTGTCAAATCTTCCGTCCTTATAAAGCTCTACACTAATAGATGTTGGTCTTATAGTTTCGGAAGGCTCGTTGATCCATATTTTCCTAATTGAATAGGTTTGTTTTTCAGGCTTGGGTTTCGGCGTCACTGTAATTTTCGGCTTAACCGTTACACTGTCAGCTTCATATCCTCCAAGCTCAATAATCAACGGCTGAGTCTCATATTTATAGTCAGCCGATTCAAAATTATCGGAAAACAGCAGATAAATTCCCTCACCCAAACCACTGAAGGTAATACTTCCGAGCAAATCAGTCTTGCCCTTTTTATCAGGTTTAAGATTATCAGTCAAAGCATATGTTTCAAGAGTATATGCCGCTTCCGCAACAGCTGTAGAAGACATATCATCAAGCGTTATCGGATATTTTGCAAAATTCCCTTCAAGTGTAAAACCGCCGTATGGATTTCTTGAACTGATTCGATATGCGCTCCACTCTGCTCCGGACACCGCCGTTTTGTTTGCTATGCACTCAATCGTTACCGAACAATTATCAACGGCACCAACTGTTTTAATAGGGATAAATGCTGCGGACAATATCAACATTAGCATACCGATAAGGCAAACTACTGCACCAAAATTAATTCTTGATGTTCGCATATTATCCCTCCTTTAAATTTTATCGTTATCATCAGAGCTTATTTCTATTTTATCAACTAATTCTTTTATGGATTTTTTCTTTTTACTTTTTCTTCCACCCCATACCCAATACGCAATAAGCGCAATCAACAGCGGCGCTGCAACGAACGGGACAACTGTCATTGAGTCAAGCAAAATTGCATCGGTTGAAGCTGATTTCATTTCTTTTTCGTAAACAGTATCTATTCTATGCGCTCGGACAAGCAGTCTGTGTGAATTTATTCCGTATGGAGTACAGGTCATCAGCGTTACCAAATCCTGACCAGGAACGCAGATAAGCTTATCCATCTGATTAGGTTCTACTATGTTTATCTCCTCGACCTCATAGGTATATACATCCTTTAAAACTGTTATCGTAAATGTATCTCCTTCTATTAACTGATTGAGGTCAGAAAACAACTTTGCTGAAGGAAGTCCTCTATGAGCTGAAATCACCGAATGGGTTCCCTCTCCGCCTATAGGAAGCGTTGAACCCTGAAGATGCCCGACTGCTATATTTAAAACTCCCTCACTTGTACCATGATATATAGGAAGCTCAACCCTTATCTGCGGAATTGAGATATATCCCATTATTCCTGTACCTGTTATGTCTAAAATCTCATAATAATCATTAACCGTATTATACTGCGTATATGGTGAGCTAAGTTTTTTTATCTGCTCATTATACTCATTTGCACGTTTTAAAATCGCTTTGTAATCTGTTTCATCAAGGTTCTCTACCTGCTCCATGTAACTGGCAATCGCTCTGGACTGCGTGTGCGAATTCCACCAGTCGCTTATTACAGGATACAGCATTACGGAGAGCCCCACCAGTAAAGCGGCGATTAAGAGAATAGTAGATAATTTGCCTTTTTTCTTTCTCATGAAGCCCTCCCTAATGCCTGCCGGCTGTTAAACCGGCAGACTATTTTAGGTATTATTATAATTTCAAATTACGTTCGCTTAAACTTTTAATTAAGCTTCTCTCTTTCTCATCTTTGCAATAAGAAGAACTGCTGCTGCTGCAACAATGATTCCACCGCAAACATAGAAGATTGTTGTACCGATTCCACCTGTTGACGGAAGAACAGAACCCTTGTTATTCTTAACTGTTGTACTAACACTGTCTCTTATACACATCTCCGAGCCCACGAGACAAGAGGCAATCTCGTAT
>USCU01000216.1 GCA_900553335.1 uncultured Ruminococcus sp.
CTGCTGGTCCGATGTTCTTCTGGACACCGCGTCAATAACATCAACAAAGGAATTAAAATTTACCGTTACATATTTATCTATCTTGATTTTAAAATTCTGCTCAATAGTGTCCATCAAAAGCTCTGCACCGCCATATGCATAAGCATGATTGAGCCTTGAAGATCCGACTCCTGGAATATCCAGATAAATATCTCTTAAAAAGGAAGTCATTACAATTTCCTCTGTATTTTTGTTAAGCGACATCAAAATCATACTGTCGGAACGTCCTCTCTCCTCACCCCTTGAGTCAGTTCCGATCACCAAAACATTGAGTACATTATCGTCAAACATAAGCTTTGTTGCGTTCTCTTCAAGATTCTTTCGGATCTTTTCGTTGAGTGCATCAATTTCCGATTTCGGAGAATCGGGATCGTCCGTCAAATCATCATCAGAAATTGATGAAGCAATAGATATATCAGGATTTTTGACAATATTGATTTTTGAAATGTAATTAAAAACCATAGCAATCCCTGCACTTGCGAGAAGCAGCAGTATCAGCAAAACAATGACAATGATTACCATCACTTTTTTCTTTACCGACCATTTTTTCTTTCCGTTTTTCTTAAGACGATATTTACTTTTGCTTTTAGGTCTTTCCTGCGGTTCATCAAGCTTTTTTAGCTTGTTATATTTCTCATAATAGGCCTTATCAAAATCCTTTGGTGAATCCTTTTTAAATGACGTAGACTTATAATCGGTTATCTTTTTGCCTTCTTTTCCCGACACCCCAAGAGCAGTTAAATCCTCATCGTCTTCGCTGTAATTATCCGCTAAAAAGTCAGGTGCGGATTTTTCATTTTTATCTGTACCCTGCTTACTGCCGATTGGGAACGATTCTCTTGAATTCATAATACTGTCAAAAACGTCCTTAGATATTTCAACGCCTTCGTCAGCTTCCGCTTCTGCACCAGAACCAATCTGCTCTCCTACTGACTCCAAAATGGGTTCACTCCGAACACTCTTATCACATTTTTTATCATCGTTCTCAGCTATATCAGAGATAAGATAATCCGATGTACTTTCAAACTCAGCTTTAGGTTTTTTCTGCTCACCAGATGGGATACTACCCTCTTTAAGCTTCTTTTTTTCCATAGCTTCTTTTATTATATCTTCAACAGACTTGTCCATTTCTTCTCCTTCCGAATTTCATGTAATCAATCACAAAACCATACTTATTAATATAATACATCTTTTTGGGATTTCAGTCAACCTAAACAGCATATTTCATTTTAAATTATTTTAAGTTGCTTTCGACAAAACCCAAAACCTGCATTTTTTTATTTTCTCGTTACTTTTCTATTTTCTTTTGACAAAACATAATGTTTTTGACATATTGAATATTGACTTTGCGCTAAAATTATGGTAGCATATTGTAAGAAGTCTATTATTTTAGGAGAGGTGCAAATGGATAACAACGAAAAAACCATTGATCTGAAAAGCATTTATCAAATGCTAATAAAGCATATCAAATTCATTATACTGCTTACAGCGGTTTTTGCAATTTTTGCGTATATTATTTCTGCTTTTTTTATCTCAAAGCAATACACTTCAAACGTTATGCTTTATGTCCAGTCAAATGAACAAATTGCCGAGCAGCAGCAAAGCGGATTATCTTACAATGACATTCAAGTTGCCGAAAGACTTGCAAACACTTGCCAGACACTTTTTACAAGTCAGAAAATGACTGATCTGATATGTGAGGATTTAAAGAATGACTATAATGTAACGACATTTTCAAATTCGGATATTCAAAACTGTATTACTGTGTCCGCTGTGGAAAATACGCCTATTTTGAAAATAAGCGTTACAACAGGCGACCCTGATTTATCTGCTGCAATTGCACAGAGTCTTGATTTGAATGCTGAGGGTGTTTACTCTTCAATAGTTGAATCGGGTGTTGTAAAGGAAGTTGTTGCGGCAGAAGTTCCTACCGCTCCATCTTCTCCGAATGTTTCCAAAAATACGGTTCTCGGTCTTGTTATCGGATTAGTTTTAGGATGTGCCATTGTCATCGTTCTTGAAATGATTGATACAAAGGTTAAACCAAACGATGATTTTTTGGCTATGTACGGCATTCCGATGTTTGCAGAAATTGTTGACTTTGAAGCTAATGTAAAGGGAGGTTACAATTATGAGCCTAAAAAGCAATAAGTTTTCTTCCTCTCATGAATCCTTGAGAAAATCAAAATCTCAGTCGAGAAAATACATCTTAAACGAAGGTACAAAATTCATAATTACCGAGGCTTATAATACTGCAAGGACTAATCTTATCTTTGCGCTTTCGCAAACTAAAAATAAAGTGATTTATTTTACTTCTTCAAGTCCTTCAGAAGGAAAAAGTACAACCTGCCTTAATATGGCGATAACTCTTGCTTCAACAGGCGCTAAGGTTTTGCTTATTGATCTTGACTTAAGAAAGCCTGTGCTTCATGCACTCTTGAAGCTGCAAAACTCAGTTGGTTCAAGCACCATTTTAAGCGGAATGTGTACAGTGTCGGAAGCTATTTGCAAAAATGTAAGACCAAACCTTGATCTTATTCCGTCAGGACCTATTCCGCCAAATCCGGCAGAGCTTTTAGCTTCTCCTAACACAGGAAAGCTTATTGAAGTTCTTCGTACTCATTATGACCTGTCTCTTATACACATCTGACGCTGCCGACGATCTACTCTGTGTAG
>USCU01000217.1 GCA_900553335.1 uncultured Ruminococcus sp.
GAGCTTGACTTTCATACTGTTTGAATTTTCGGCAGATTCTTTGATTTGTTCTATTGCGAGAAGTACTGTCTGTTCATCCTTTGAAAGAGAAATCGTATCAATTTTCAAACCGCTGAGCTTTGCTGAAAGCTCCTCTCGCTTATCCTTATAAGACTGAAGACGGGACAAGCTGTCAGAAGCTTTCTTTTCATAAGCCTTTATGTCTTCTTCAGTTTTGATAAGCTCATCTGAAGATGTCTTTACAGTCAATTTAGATTTAGCAATTTTTAGCTTGAAATTCTCAATCTGCGAATCGTAATCGTCAAGACGATTATCATACTGTTTTGATAAATCAGCAAGCCTTGTAAGCTCTGATTCAAAGCGGACTTTGTCTTCCTTATGTTCGTTTTGAAGATCTCGTTCTCCGTCGATATCAAACTGAAGCTTTGTAATTTCTTCTTTGAGTACAATGAGTTGCGCTTCAAGCTTGTCCTTGTCTTTTTCGGATTTGAAAAGCTCGCCGTTTAATTTGTCTATCTCATTTTTTCTTGATAAAATTCCGGTAGATCTTGAGGCACTTCCTCCGGTAAACGAACCGCCTGCATTTATTACCTGCCCGTCAATCGTAACTATCTTAAAATTATAATTATTTGACTTAGCAATTACAGCAGCACTGTCCAAATCCTCGGCTACAACAATTCGCCCTAAAAGATTTGAAATTACATTTTTGTATTTTGAATCGAAGCTTACAAGTTTATCAGCAGTTGATATAAATCCCTGTGACAAACCTATGTGACTTACATTAAGCTCTCTTGGCTTTATAGATGTAAGCGGCAAAAATGTTGCTCTTCCGCCTCGTATCTCTTTCAAGTGACGAATGCATCTCTTGGCTGTTTCTTCGTTTTCTACAACGACATTTTGCATAGCTGCACCAAGTGCAGTTTCAATCGCAATGCTGTATTTAGGCTCTACTGTAATAAGCTGCGCAACAGAACCTGAAATGCCGCTGATACGTCCGGATTTGGATGCCTTTATTATATGCTTAACACTGGAAGAAAAGCCTTCGAGTGAATTTTCAAGGTCGTTCAAAATAAGAAGTTTGTTTTTTAGCTCTCCGATTTTAAGCTGAAGTGAGTTAAAAGCTGTTGTCTTTGATTCATACTGAGTTTTCTTGCTGTCGCAGAGCTTTGTGAAGCCTGAAATTCTGTTTGTATATTCAGCCAATTTTTCCTGTGCTGCCGAAAGAGCAACATTTATTTCAGAACGTTCTTTTAAAATTTTCTGCTGCTCTTCTTCAGTTTCTGAAATGTATTTTTGACCTTCAGAAATCTGTTTTTCATATTCTCTGATATTACTCTTTTCATTGGCAACAGTAAATTCCAGCTCGCTTTTTTTTATATACAAAGCGTTTATGTTCTGAGAATTTTGTTTAAGACCTTGGTCAAATTCGCTTTCTTTGTTTTGAGTTCCGTAAAGCTCGTTTTGAGTTTTTTCAAGCTGTTTATTAACTGAAAAAAGCTGTTCTCTGATTCTTAAAAGTTCAGATTCCTTTTCGTCAATTTTGGATTTGAAATCATCAGAATTATAGTCAAGCTCTTTTATAGAAAGAGTATTTTCAACTATCTGCGAGTCTATGTGTTCAATATCGTTTTGAAGCACTGCTATTTTGGAATTCACTTCACCTCGCTTTTGTTCAATGGAATGAATACTTTCTCTGAGAGAATCAATTTTGTTATTATACTCTGCACGCTCAAGATTGCTTTTATCAATACTTTCATCGAGTTCGTCAAGCTCTCTTGACAGTGTTTCATATTCGCTCTGAGCAGTCAAAAGCTTGTCTTCAAGTCCGGACAGCTTTTCCTTCAACGCATTATATCTGTAAACGCTCAGCGATACGTCAAGATCTTTTTTTACATCCCGAAGCTCCAAATATTTTTTCGCTTTTTCAGATTGCGTTTTTAATGGACCTACTCTGCTTTCAAGTTCGGCAAGTATATCGTTTAGTCTTAAAATATTGTCCTGTGCGTGTGAAAGCTTTCTTTCGCTTTCAAGTTTTTTATATCTGAATTTTGAAATTCCTGCGGCTTCTTCAAATATTTCTCTTCTTTCGGTAGATTTACTTGAAACAATATCTGCAATTTTTCCTTGTCCTATAATAGAATAGCCGTCCTTACCAAGACCTGTATCCATAAAAAGCTCTAAAACGTCCTTAAGACGCACCTGCTCTCCGTTGATTATGTATTCGCTGTCACCGTTTTTGTATAGCTTTCTTGAAACGGAAACAAGATCGTCATCACGGTTCAGCGCTCTGTCGGAGTTTTCGATATTTAGTGTTACCTGGGCAAACTTTCCCGGCTTTCGAGTTTGCGTTCCCGAAAAAATGACATCCTGCATGTTAGAACCTCTAAGGCTTTTAGATGACTGTTCACCCAAGACCCATCTTACAGCATCGCCGATATTGCTCTTTCCGCTTCCGTTCGGGCCTACAACACAGGTAAGACCTTTGTCAAAATCCAATGATATTTTATCGGGAAAAGATTTAAACCCGTTAAGTTCCAGTGATTGTAAGTACATTTTATATAAGTCTGTAAACTTTACAAACTATCTCCTTTCGTCAAAAATATCTATAACAACAACTATGTCCCCCATCTCTAAGGAGGCGGACAACTTAGCCTTTCAGTGTGAAAACAATCCCCCCACTGAAACCCTAAAGGGCTAATGCTCGGTCGTT